>CAYNGW010000196.1:0-4195 GCA_964396955.1 uncultured Rikenellaceae bacterium
ACTGAAGGACATTGCACTGGAACTGGGAAGTGATTGTCCGTTTTTTCTGGATCCTGTTCCTTCAATTGGTACAGGACGCGGTGAGGTATTAAAACCGGTCTCTCCCCTGCTGGAAGGATACCATATAATACTTTTAAATCCGGGCTTCCTTATAAGTACAAAGGAGGCTTATCATAACTGCCGTCCCGGGAGGCCTGAGACAAGTCTTGATAAGCTGGCGGCCAGTCCGATGTCAGCCTGGAAAAAAATAATTGTCAATGATTTTGAGGATTTTGTCTTCAAGGTTTACCCGCTGGTTGACGAATTGAAGAGAGCCCTTTATAAATCGGGGGCAGTGTACAGTTCAATGACCGGAAGCGGATCAACGGTTTACGGGATTTATAAGGATAAGCCGAAAATAACTGATAAGCTGAAGAAGTACCTGATATATGAAGGTATTTTATGACCTCATTCCAGCTCAAGAAGAACCATTCCTTTTGACACCTTATCTCCCTTTTTCACTGGTATCCTTTTCACTTTCCCGTCCATTTTGCATTTCAGCTGGTTCTGCATCTTCATTGCATCAAGGATCATAAGATCATCACCCTTTCTGACAACTTGCCCTGGCTTTACCAGAATATCCAGAACGGTTCCGGGTATAAAACTCACTACCAGTCGCAAATCTTCAGGTTTATAAGGCTTCCTGTTCCTGAATTTACTGCTGAGCCTTGTTTTATACAAGCCTGTATTGATATTCAGGATCTCCAGATTTTCAAATTGCTTCATGACCGATTCAAATTATGTTCCGGTATTCTGATAATCAGAATGGAGGAAGTCCGTGTTTCTTTTCAGGCATCTGAATTGATTTATTTTCAGATACAGTTATTGAATGGAGGAGGAACTTCCTTGTCTCTTCCGGTTCTATCACTGCATCCACATATCCCCGGGATGCTGCAACGTAAGGATTTGCAAATTTCTCCTTGTACTCTTCAACTTTTTGCCTCCTTGTGCCATCCGGGTCATCTGAAGACATGATCTCCTTTCTGAAAATAATATTTGCAGCTCCTTCGGGGCCCATAACTGCTATTTCTGCGGACGGCCAGGCAAATACAAAATCAGCTCGAAGATGACGAGAGGCCATTGCTATATATCCTCCGCCATATGCTTTCCTCAGAATGACTGTTATCTTCGGGACAGTTGCTTCGCTATAGGCATAAAGAACCTTTGCGCCGTGCCTTATTACGCCTGCATGCTCCTGGTCAACACCCGGCATGTATCCAGGAATATCTACAAGAGTGATTATCGGAATATTAAAGGCATCACAATAACGTATGAACCGTGCTGCTTTATCCGATGAATCAACATCCAGGACACCTGCCATTTCAAGCGGCTGATTTGCGACAAATCCCGTGGTTTTCCCGTTCATGCGCCCGAAACCGATGACTATATTCCTGGCATAATGCTCCATGATCTCAAAGAAATCGGAATTATCAACGATTGCACGGATAACATCCTTGACATCATACGGCAAAGTAGGATCATCGGGAACGATTTTATCAATGTTGAGTTCAGGTTTTGGTTCACCCGGATCAAATGGCCTTGCCTTTCTTCCGTTATTCCATGGAATGAAAGTTATAAGTTTCTTAATCTGGTCGAAACATTCATCTTCATTCAATGCAAAGAAATGCGCATTCCCGCTTATCTCACTATGAACCCGTGCTCCGCCGAGATCCTCCATGGATATCTCTTCACCGAGAACGGTTTTTATCACTTCAGGACCCGTGATGAACATCTTCGATATATTATCAACCACGAAAACAAAATCAGTGAGAGCAGGTGAATAAACTGCACCTCCTGCACAGGGACCAAGTATAACTGATATCTGAGGGATCACTCCGCTTGAAATGGTGTTGCGGAAGAAAATTTCACCGTATCCGGCCAGTGAGTTGACTCCTTCCTGTATCCTGGCTCCGCCCGAGTCGTTTATGCCAATAAGAGGCATTCTCATTTTAAGGGCATGGTCCATGATCTTTGTGATTTTTCTTGAATGCATCAGCCCCAGTGATCCTCCTGCAACAGTGAAATCCTGGGCAAATATCGCAACGGGAGCGCCGTAAATAGTACCTGAACCAATAATTACACCATCGCTGGGAAGGGTTTTCTTGTCCATGTCAAAATCACGGGCATCATGCTCTACAAAAAGGTCATATTCGTTGAAGGAATCCTCATCCAGCAGCGCCATGATACGTTCACGGGCAGTCCGCTTCCCCATGGCCTTCTGCTTTTCAATAGCCTGCTCCCCTCCTCCCAGCAAAAGCTTTTCCCGCTTCTCATGCAATTCCTTAATCTTTTTATTAAGTGCCATAAAATGATGGTTTTAGAGTTTTTTCTGACCTGACCGGTCAGGGGTACAAGTTTAAATAAAATGTACGACTTAAAGAAACTATTTCGGGGCCAGTTTATAGAGGACCATGGCAATGACGATATACAGCAGATTGGGTATCCACATGGCCAGCATCGGGTTAAGATTCCCCTTAACCGAAAATTGTGACGCAAACTGCAGGAAAAGGATATAGGAGAAACTAAGTGCAAGTCCTATGCCGATGCTCATACCTATCCCTCCCCTGATTTTTTTTGAGGAGAGAGATACTCCGATCAGGGTAAGAATAAAAACAGCAAACGGATGAGCAAACCGCCGGTGTTTTTCAATAAGGAATACTTTAAGCTCGTCCGATCCCTGAAGTTTCAGGAGATCAATATAATCATAAAGCTCCCGGTATGTCATAGTCCCTACAAATCCGGGGTCTCTGGAGAAATCAGACGGGTTGATGGTGAGGGTTGTGTCTATCTTTACGCCTCTGGTCACCACTTCCTCTTCACTGCTTATTTTCCTCAAAGTGTAATTGGTGGCGATCCATTTGGAAGAGATGGAATCCCATAATACGGATGGTGAGGACAACTTGGAAACCAGTCTTCCCTCCTCATCAAACTGCTCTATTGTAAAATTACGGCCTCTTAAATATATCGGGCTGTATGATTCCATATAAACATAAATGTTTTTATATACCTGCCTGTGAATATTCTCAACATTGACTTTCCTCCACTGAGGACGGTAGTATTTATCCTCAAAATCCATTCTTTCCAGGGCTGTCTGAGGAATCACAAAATTGGTCAGATAAAATATGAATACCGCAATAACAAGGGACGACAGGAAATATGGCCACATCATTCTTTTAAAGCTCATCCCGCTGTTCAGAATGGCAATTATCTCAGTATTGACTGCCATCCGTGATGTAAAAAAAATCACAGCAATGAATACAAAAAGCGGTGCAAACAGCGTGGCAAAATATGGTATGAAATTCATGTAGTAGTCAAAAACAACAGCTCTCCATGGTGCTGCTTTTTCCATGAAGTTGTCAATCTTTTCTGCAAGGTCAAAGACAACGGCGATAGTCATGATAAGAACAAGACAAAAGAAGAAAGTACCCAGAAATTTCCTGATGATATACCTGTCGATTATTTTCAGCCTGAGAGAATTTATAATCGCTCTGAAAGTATTTTTACCTTTGACTCTTTCCATATTTTGAAATTCCCTTTTACAATATGTTCCCTGGCCTCTCTTACCAGGTTCAGATAAAACGCAAGATTATGGATACTTGATATCTGTGACCCGAGTATTTCTCCTGAAATAATAAGATGCCTGAGATAGGCTTTGGAATAATTTGTGCTTACTGATGACGGGCCGGCAGGATCAATGGGACTGAAATCATCGTTCCACCTGTTATTCTTAATATTTATTATTCCTTCCGATGTAAACAGCATGCCATTACGGCCGTTGCGTGTGGGCATCACGCAATCAAACATATCCACCCCTCTTTCAATCGCCTCCAGGATATTTACAGGTGTCCCCACTCCCATAAGGTATCTTGGTTTAGCATCCGGGAGGATATCGTTGATAATTTCGATGGTCCTGTACATCTCTTCAGCAGGTTCTCCGACGGATAATCCTCCGATGGCATTTCCTGCCATTCCGGCTTCAGCGACTTTCTCTGCCGAGATCTTCCTCAGATCATCAAATATACCTCCCTGGACTATCGGGAAAAGAACCTGTTCACAGTCCCGGAGCGGATCAGTGGTCCGAAATCTTTCCACTGCCCTGTCTAGCCAGTGATGTGTTAGCGCAACTGACTTTTTGGCATATTTATGATCGCATGGG
>CAYNGW010000197.1:0-4112 GCA_964396955.1 uncultured Rikenellaceae bacterium
TAAGCACATCTGACCTTATCGAACGTATCGACACGGAAAAGACAATGCTCATCCGCATGAAACTTAACCATGCCATTACTCCCCTTGATAATCCGCAGAAGCTGAAACAGACAAAGATTACGATTGCACGTTTGCTTACGGAATTACGCGCAAGAGAATCAGAAAAAAAATCTAAATAGCCGCTATTAACAATGGAAAGGAATATAAGAAAAGAACGTATTGGGGTTGTTGTCAGTAATAGTATGGACAAGTCTATAATTGTTGCAGTAAAAGGAAAAGTAAAGCACCCTATTTACGGCAAGTTTGTCAACAGGACAAAGAAACTGATGGCTCACGATGAGGAAAATTCATGCAAGGTCGGCGATACTGTAAGGATATCAGAGTCCAGGCCTCTGAGCAAAAATAAATCCTGGAGATTGATTGAAATAATAGAAAGAGTTAAGTAATTATGATACAGCAGGAAAGCAGGCTGACAGTAGCTGACAACTCAGGAGCCAAGGAAGTTTTGTGCATCAAGGTGCTCGGCGGCAGCAAAAAGAGATATGCCACAGTGGGTGACACAATTGTTGTGAGTGTGAAATCCGCACTTCCTTCAGGTGAAGCAAAAAAAGGTACGGTAAGCAGAGCCGTCGTAGTCAGAACAACAAAAGAGATCCGTCGTTCCGATGGTTCATATATAAGATTTGATGACAATGCCGTGGTACTTCTCAACAACCTGAACGAGGTAAGGGGAACCCGTATTTTTGGCCCTGTGGCAAGAGAACTGCGCGACAAATACATGAAGATCGTTTCGCTTGCACCGGAGGTGTTGTAATAAATAAATACACAACAATGCAAAAGAAATTACATATAAAGAAGGGAGATACGGTTATGGTAATAACCGGTGAATCGAAAGGTCAGAAAGGACGGGTCCTTAGTGTTGACAGGAATAAGGACAGGGCAATCGTGGAAGGTGTGAACATGGTATCGAAGCATACCAAGCCCCATTCAAAGGCCCCGCAGGGAGGAATTGTAAAAAAAGAGGCGCCCATCCACATTTCCAACCTTATGCTTGTTGATCCGTCATCCGGAAAAACTACCCGTATCGGCAAGAGACTGAATGAAAAAAATAAACTAGTGCGTTATTCAAAAAAATCAGGAGAGGAGATCAGGTAATGTACGTACCAACGCTGAAAATCAAGTATAAGGATGAGATCGTCCCTTCATTGATGAAGGAATTCAGATATAAGACCGTGATGCAGGTCCCAAGATTGAAGAAGATAGTTCTCAATCAGGGTGTCGGACAAGCAATTGCCGATAAGAAACTGCTTGAGTCAGGTGTTAAGGAATTAACAGATATAGCCGGACAGAAAGCTGTTCTTACCTACTCATCAAAGGATATCTCAAACTTCAAGCTTAGAAGAAACATGCCTATCGGAATAATGGTAACATTGAGGCAGGAACGGATGTATGAATTTCTTGAAAGGCTGATTTCCGTTGCACTGCCCCGTATCCGTGACTTTAAAGGTATAAGTGCAAAACTCGACGGACGCGGCAACTATACCCTGGGAGTTACTGAACAGATCATATTCCCTGAAATAGATCTCGACAAGATCTCCAGGATCATGGGCCTTCAGATAACATTCGTAACATCAGCAAAAACAGATGAAGAAGCTCTGGCTCTTCTGAAGAATTTTGGGCTACCGTTTAAAACTATTAAAAACTGATATTATGGCTAAGGAATCAATAATGGCCCGCGAAGTAAAACGCGAACGACTGGCTCAGAAATATGCTGCTAAAAGAGCCGCTCTGAAAGCCGAAGGGAATTATGTAGGCTTAAGCCGTCTTCCAAGGAACTCAAACCCGAACAGGCAGCGCAACCGCTGTAAAATCACCGGGCGAGCAAGAGGATATATGAGACAGTTCGGCATCAGCAGGATAACCTTCAGGGAAATGGCTTCTTACGGACTTATTCCCGGTGTGAAAAAAGCCAGCTGGTAATTTGACAATGAATATTAACAATATAAAAAATTTAAGATGACGGATCCAATTGCAGATTTGCTGACCAGAATTAGAAATGCCATTATGGCCGGTCATAAGGTTGTGGAGGCACCAGCATCCAATCTTAAAAAAGAGATTGCAAGAATACTTTTTGATAAAGGTTATATTCTCAGCTATAAAGTTATGAAGAGTGATAATGGTCAGGGTATTCTTAAAATTGCTCTTAAGTATAATCCCAAGAGCAAAAAACCTGCTATTAAGGAATTACAGCGGGTAAGCCGTCCCGGCCTGAGGCATTATACCGGAGTTGACGATTTGCCGAAAGTACTGAATGGACTTGGAATTGCAATCATCTCAACTTCAAAGGGTTTAATGACCGACAAAGAGGCAAAGAAGGAAAATATTGGTGGTGAAGTATTATGTTATGTTTATTAATCAGGAGGAAAGCTTAATGTCACGAATAGGAAAATTACCTGTAAACCTGCCCAAAGGAGTCACTGTAAGTATCAATGACAACAATGTGGTAAGTGTGAAAGGACCTTTGGGAGAGCTGAATCAGAATGTTGACAAAGACCTGAAGGTTGAAGTGGTAGACAACCAGGTTGTTATCTCAAGGCCATCGGAATCCAAGAACCATAAGTCACTGCATGGTCTTTTCAGAGCACTTATTGCCAATATGGTGACCGGTGTTTCACAGGGATATAAAAAGGAGCTTGAGCTTGTAGGTGTCGGCTATCGCGCCGAAGCCAAGGGACAACAACTTGAAATGAGCCTTGGATATTCACATGAAATTATCATTCAGCTTCCGAAAGAAGTGAAGGTAGAAACAAAAACGGAAAGAAGAAGCAATCCTGTAATAACACTCTCAAGCATCGATAAACAGCTTATCGGGCATGTAGCGGCAAAGATCAGATCTCTTCGTCCTCCGGAACCTTACAAAGGCAAGGGTATCAAGTTTGTAGGTGAACAGCTCAGGAGAAAAACCGGGAAATCTGCAAGTGTTTAGTAATCTGGTAAAAGTTAGGAAAGATGGCTTTAACTAAATTGGAAAAAAGAACAAGGATCAGAAAGAGGATCCGCAATAAGATAAGCGGTACTGCAGATACTCCCAGAGTTGCTGTGTATCGAAGCAATAAAAATATTTATGTCCAGGTTGTTGACGACCTGAACAGGATTACGCTTTTATCAGCATCATCCAGGGAAAAGGAGATTGCTGCCGCTACAGGCATTAAGAAAACCGAACAGGCTAAGCTTGTTGGCAAACTGCTTGCCTCAAAGTGTAAGGGAAAAGGTATAGAAAAGGTAGTCTTCGACAGAAGCGGCTACAAATATCATGGAAGAGTAAAATCATTGGCAGAAGCAGCCCGCGAAGGCGGATTAAAATTTTAAAGGACTATGGCAGACGGCATTAGAAAAGTAAAAACCAGCGATCTTGAACTTAAGGACAGGCTGGTAAGTATCCAGAGAGTTACGAAAGTAACAAAAGGAGGACGTACATTCAGTTTCTCGGCAATTGTTGTGGTGGGAAATGAAGATGGTATCGTAGGGCACGGCCTTGGAAAAGCCAGTGAGGTAACAACGGCAATAGCAAAAGGTATCGAAGATGCCAAGAAGAACCTGATTAAAGTGCCTGTGATAAACGGCACAATACCTCATGAGCAGATTGCCAAGTTTGGCGGGGCAAAAGTATTGATCAAGCCGGCTTCCGAAGGAACCGGCGTAAAGGCAGGTGGTGCTATGCGTGCTGTCCTCGAGAGCGTTGGCGTCAGAAATGTGCTCGCCAAATCAAAAGGTTCTTCAAACCCTCATAACCTCGTGAAAGCAACCTTTGCAGCCCTTCTGGAAATGCGCGATGCATTTTCCATAGCCGAGCACAGAGGAATAAAAATGGAAAAAGTTTTTAATGGTTAGTAAAAAATAATGCGATGGCAAAAATTCGTATTACACAGGTGAGAAGCAAGAACGGCAAGCCCGGGAGACAGAAAAGAACTCTCGAGGCTCTTGGCATCCGCAAATTAAACCATAGCGTTGAACACGAAGCTACTCCGCAGATACTGGGGATGGTACGGAAGATCAAACACCTGGTTAAAGTAGAAAATATTTAAGGTTTAAACCATATATACAGAATAAAG
>CAYNGW010000198.1:0-4097 GCA_964396955.1 uncultured Rikenellaceae bacterium
TTATCCACATTCCCGATCGAAAGAGCTGTTAATTCTGTTTTGAGCATTTCAGCAATTCCAAAAGCATATGAAACCAGTTCAAATGTGAGTTTCTTGAATTTCCCGTCCCAGTTCTCCGTATATACTAATACTGACATATCGTAATAATTTATTATTTGAATATTTGTTTATCAGATGACTTTTACTTCGTTTTTGAGAATTTCAATAAGCTGCTTTGGATTTTCAGGATCGATAAACTTACAGGCAGAACGGGAGGCTGGTTTTTCAAAAACAACGATCTGTGTAAGAGGCTCAATCGGAACAGGTTCATAAAGTCTGACAGGTTTGGTTTTTGCCATCATAATTCCACGCATAGAAGCAATCCTTGGTTCTTTAGCAATTCCTTTCTGTACTATTATCACGAAAGGCACCGGTACTGTTGCCACCTCTTTCCCCCCGTCAATTTCACGGATCAGGACTGGCTGCCTGTTTTCAATCATTATGCCCGAAACTGCCGACAATGATGGGATCCCAAGGAATTCAGATATCATTCCTCCAACAAGTGATCCGTTAAAATCGCTTGATTCAATACCGCATATAATTATATCAAACTGCTCTTTTTTTATCACCTCTGCAAGCTGGGCGGCTGTATAATAGGCATCCGATGATCCGGAATTGATCCTGATTGCGTCATCTGCGCCGATCGCCAGCGCTTTTCGTATTGTCGGTTCAGATGAAACAAGTCCCACATGTGCCACTGTCACAGATTTTATCCCATTCGAAGGATCATCTTTCAATTCCAGGGCTCTGGTGAGAGAAAGTTCGTCCCATGGATTTATTACCCATTGGATGCCGGTTGTATCAATAGCGGTATTTCCTTCATTGAATTTGATCTTTGTTGTTGTGTCAGGCACGTTGCTTATACATACTAAAATCTTCATTTAGTCTGATTTTAATTTTTACTATCAGTATTCACTGCTTTACTTAAATCACAGTCTGGTTCAAGGCGGCAAATATAACAAATTATGGTTCAGTTTCAAATCATCATTATATCATTTTTAAAACATGTTCGAAGTCAAATTTTTAGCTATCTGCTTAGCTCACTGATTTTTATGTAATGTAAATCTTATAAGTTCAGATGTCGTTCGAATTAATAGTTTCTGTATAAAGATTCCTCAGATAAGTTTTTCAGGGAGCATTAAAAGAATTAAAAATATATAGTTTAAATTCGCGGCGCCGGAATTATAGCAGAACCGGTAGAAACAATTGAATAAAAGCACTGGAAAATATATAGCTGTTTTTCTGGCAATGACCTTCTGGTCGTTTTCTTTTATCTGGTTTAAAATTGCCAGTGAAATCTACCTCCCGCTGACTATTGTCTTTATCCGGCTTGTAATTGCCGTAATACTGCTTACAACATTTCTTTTCTTTACAAGAGGTTTCATAAGAATAAAGAAAGAGGACAGGAAACTGTTTTTTCTTCTTTCATTGTTTGAACCGTTTTTCTATTTCCTTGGAGAAAGCTACGGACTGACCTATGTATCTGCCACTGTCGGTTCTGTTATCATTTCGACAATACCCGTCGTAGCAACCCTGGGCGCATGGATATTCTTCAAAGAACGATTAAAACTCATCAATTACGCTGGCATTGTCCTCTCATTTATTGGAGTGTTGATATTCATAATTAACAGAGACGGAACTGTTTCATTCAATATCAAGGGACTAGTGCTTTTATTTTTTGCAGTTTTCTCGGCCGTTGGTTATAATCTTACCCTGAGCAGGCTGGTCGGTACATATAATCCGGTGTTCATCGTGACCGTTCAGAATATTATAGGTGCGCTGCTTTTTCTGCCGGTCTTTCTGATTTCCGATTTTCATCAGTTCATTAATACTCCGCTTGTGATCAAGAGCTTTATCCCGATACTGGAATTATCAGTCTTTGCTTCATGCGGAGCATTTATACTTTTTGCATATTCAATGAGAAGTATGGGAATAACCAGGGCAAATGTATTTACGAACTGTATCCCGATATTAACTGCCATTTTTTCATTTTTTATTCTTGATGACAAGCTGACTATACAGAACATCATTGGAATGCTGGTTGTTATTGCAGGGCTGTTCATGTCGCAGATGAATGGCCGGCAGAAAAAGATCGATGACGGGCTTATTCTCACAGGGAAAACCGCCTGAATTCATTTGTTGATATATCCTCCTCATTAATACTAATTTACATCATTCCCCCGTTTAATTAAAATCCTGCTATATTTGACAGTGATTGGCGGTATGGGAAAAAAGATCATAAATCTTATTCTGGCAGGTCTGCTTGTTCCGGTCCTGAATGCACAGACAGGAGGTGACAATATTTATGAATTCCTGAATCTGACTCATTCCGGATTCGTATCATCCACAGGAGGTTCAAATGTGTCGCTTTATACCGACAACCTGAACCTTGCATATCATAATCCGGCCCTGTTAAATGCAAATATGAATAAAAATATTGCATTGAATTATGTTAACTATTTTGCGGGAGTCAACTATGGCCTCGCCATGTACTCTCAGTCTTTTGCGGGAATAGGGAATTTTGCAGCAGGAATCACTTATCTGAATTACGGGTCATTCATCGAGGCTGATGCATCAGGCGTAATAACCGGTTCCTTCTCTGCATCCGAATACGCTTTATCTATGATCTGTTCAAGGGAAATAGATACTCTCTTCTCAGTCGGAATCAATTTCAAGCCGGTATTATCACATCTTGAAAAATACTCTTCATTCGGATTTGCATTTGACATTGGCGCAGGATACCGGAACCGGTCAGGTCTTTTTTCGGCTGGCCTGGTCATAAGAAATACCGGGCTTCAGGTTACAACATATGCAGGGGAAGAACGTCAGAAACTGCCATTCGAAATTCAGGCCGGCGTATCCCAGAAACTTGCTTATGCACCATTCCGCTTTTCACTGACCCTGAAGCATCTTGAAAAATTTGACCTTACATATCAATATAATGATACGGCTTCAGCCAGAAATAGTTTTCTTCAATCCTCTGAATTTCTTGAAAATATGATGAGACATGTCGTCGTCGGAGTTGAGCTGATCCCGCATAAAAACTTTTATTTAAGTACAGGATTCAACTACCAGAGAAGACGGGAACTTCAGGTGGAATCAAAGCTCTCAACAGCAGGGTTCTCATGGGGATTCGGGATCGTTACTTCCTTTATGAATATTGAATTCGGAAGAGCGACCTACCATCTTGCAGGATCCTCCAGTCATTTATCAGTGATAGTAAAAACTGACCGGATTTATAACAGGTTCCGAAAATAATGGTTTTGTTTTTAAAGCAGTAATCTGTAACTTTATTATTTTGTATAGGCTAGTTAATGAAGAAGAAGCTGATCATAGCCATTGACGGGTATTCATCCTGCGGGAAAAGCACTTTTGCCAGGGCAATTGCAGGGGAGCTTAATTATGTTTTTATCGACAGCGGAGCAATGTACAGGGCGGTGACTCTCTATTGCCTCAGAAGAAAATTTGTCGGCAGCGGAGCACTTGATGAAACAGGTATAGTGGAAGAACTTAAGGATATGCATATAGAATTTGTATATAATCCTGATATTGCTGGATATGAGACCTTTCTGAACTCCGAAAATGTTGAAAGAGAGATACGGGGCGTTGAAGTTTCCGCTCATGTAAGCAGAATCAGCCAGATCCCTGAAGTACGTTACCGGATGGTGGAACTGCAAAGACAGATAGGGGTATATAAAGGGATTGTAATGGATGGAAGGGATATCGGGACAGTTGTATTTCCTGATGCAGATCTTAAGATATTCATGACAGCTTCAGTCGAGATAAGGGCAAAAAGGAGATACGACGAATTGAAAGCTAAAGGCCTCAAAGTTAATTTTGATGAAATCCAGAGAAATATAATTATCAGGGATATAACAGATGAGAACAGGGATATAAGTCCTCTGCGGCGGGCTGAAGATGCAATTGTTCTTGATAACAGCAGGATGACAGTTGAAGAGCAGATGGTTTGGGTGCGCCGGATTATTGAGGAAAAAATAAATGATAGCAGAGATTGATAAAAGATCAGGTTTTTGTTTCGGGGTGCAAAATGCTGTTGA
>CAYNGW010000199.1:0-4093 GCA_964396955.1 uncultured Rikenellaceae bacterium
TCATTCCATCCCGGCTCGCGTTCCCTGAACCATACATGATCCTGGTTCCAGTAAGCTTTTGCAGAGGTTATCGTTCCAACAGCTCCGCCGGCAACCTGTTTGTATGTTTCTATGTAGTCTTCCTGGTGACGACGTTGTGTGCCTGTAACAACATTCAGTCCTATTGCTTCCGCTTTCTTCCCTGAAGTAATTATGGAACGGATGCCAACAGGATCAACAGCTACAGGTTTTTCCATAAAGACGTGCTTCCCCTTTGTCACCGCTTCAAGAAAATGATCGGGACGGAACCGGGGCGGCGTCGCCAGGAGCACAACATCGAGATCAGACAGAGCCATCAGTTCTTTATATCCGTCAAAGCCGTCAAAGCAGTTTTCTGCCGGTATTGGAAGGTTGAATGATGCAAATCTTTCACGGCAGGCATCGATCTTATCCTGGAACACATCGGCAAGGGCGACGATTTCCAGATCCGGACCGGAACTGATGAAATTGATCGCTGCACCTGTACCCCTCGCACCTGCTCCCACAAGTCCTGCCCTGAGCTTCTTGCCTCCGGGAGCCCCTTTAAGTATGGGAGGAAGTTTCAGTTCCTGGTCATCAGGCTTCCTTTTACAGCCTGAAACCATCATACCTGCACCGGCCAGGCCAATTCCTGTCAATGCCGTCCTTTCAATAAATTTTCTTCTGTCTATATTCTTCATAACATGTTTATTTCAACTTCTTCAACCTATTTCACTACCGATGTGTCAGCTTCACAAACAACCCTGAATCCTACGTCAATACAATCTGAATACCACCAGATGCTCTTTGGCATCTGCGGATCGGTCACAAGCCACTCTTTTGTTCTTGTAAAATCACGTGCAGCGCTCCGGACATTCTTTGCATCGCTTTTAAACGATCCGCCGCGTATCACATGTTCCTGTCCCTTTGCCGGACCTTTAGGATCGATCCTGGTCGAATCTGCAGAATAGAAGTCGGCCGAATAAAAATCAGAACAGAACTCCGCCACATTGCCTGCCATATTTTTCAGGCCGAAAGGATTCTCTTTAATTACAGATGGCTCTGCAGTTTTTGCTGAGCTGTTCAGGCTATATATAACCCTGGATGCAATTATACCGGTGTCAGGACGAATCAGTTTCTTAAGAAATCCCTCTGAGGAATAGTTTTTCGGATCGCCCTCAAAGAAGTATGGGGTTTGAGTTCCTCCCCTGCAAGCATATTCCCATTCAGCTTCAGTGGGCAGGCGGTATTTTTTGCCGGTCACCCGTGATAGCCATTTGCAGTATACGTTCGCTGCATACCATGACATTGTTATTGCAGGACGGGAGCCTTTCCCCCATCCCTGGTCAGGAGCTCCCCAGGGCGGTGTTGCTCCGCTAATGGCATCAGTTTTCTGACTGCTGACAACCTGTCTTTCAGTTCTTCCCTGTGAGCTTGTTGCCCTGAAAAATGCAAGGTATTCATCCCATGTCACCTCAGTTTTTGCAATCCAGAAACGCAGTACTGAAACTTCCCTGGCAGGGCCTTCGTCATTATTGCGCAGATGCTCTTTATCCGGGCTTCCCATATTGAAGGTTCCTTCAGGCAAAGCAATCATTTCAAATGAGACTCTGGTGCCGGGTATCATTTCCGTAAAGTTTTTAAACTCTGTTACTTTTGCGGATTCAGGGAAAAGAGGTTCAGTTGAAGTGATCGTAATCCCAAAACTGGTATCATGATCATGCAATATTGCATTCTTATCGTAGTGACCAACATTCAGGTGACAGTTGATACAATTAAGCGGATCCTTGCTTGTTGTATAGAAGAGATGGGCGTTCCCTCCGTTAACAGAGAGTGTTACCGGGAAAAGGTTTTCATGGCATTCAGTACATGACTCTTCATAAACAAAGCCTTTGGCATTTTCAAGAAGCTTTTTCTTCTCCCATTCGATTTTTGCACTATCCCTGAAAAAGTAACCATATGCATCCTTAAGTCCGTGCTTTGCTTTGGCATATATATATCCATGACCTTCAGGCGGCAAATGGCACTCCACACAGTGAACAATGATCCCCGATGAATTATTGTAATGGGTGGAAAGCTTCCAGCTCTGGTCGGCATGCGGGTGTATATGGCAGGATATGCAATAATTGTCAGACGATGTGGATTTCATCACTTTCCTTCCCGGGATGAAAAGCCCAAGACAGACAATAATACCTAAAATAAAAATCCGGAATTTTGTTTTACGGCTGACAGAAGCCCTTCTGTGATAATTATAATTCATGTTTTGCCGGGTAAATCAAAAACCTGATAAAGTTAATTGATTGCCGGACTTTGTGATAACAAATCAGGATATTTTTAAGACTTTTTAAGATTAGATCAGAATCTCTTTATATATCCGTGACAGTAAGGTATTTTGCCGTTATTGAAATAATAATCCTGGTGATAATCCTCGGCATCGAAGAACTCTGATGCTTTTGTGAGTGCAGTTGCAATTTTGTAATCCTTGTCTATCAATATCTTAAGATTTTTCTCGGCGGTTTTTCTCTGCTCTTCATTCAGATAAAAAATCTCTGAACGATACTGATCGCCAAGATCAGGACCCTGACCGCCGACCTGGGTAGGATCATGTATTTCAAGAAAAAGTTTTAACAGCTTTTCATAGCTTGTTTTTTCAGGATCATAGATGATTTTAACTGCTTCAGCATGACCGGTTTTTCCGGTACACACCTCCTTATAGGATGGATTTCTCACATAACCTCCTGTATAACCGGACGTTACAGAGATCACACCCGGTTCCTTCTGAAGGAAATATTCCACACCCCAGAAACATCCTCCCGCAAAAATTGCGGTACCATATCTTCCTTCTTCAACTATTGCAGGTACAAAATCGAGAGAAACTGAATTGACACAATGGCGAATGTTCTTTGGAGTCATTCTTTCACCTGTAAAGACATGTCCCAGGTGCGCCCCGCATGAGACACAGGTAATCTCGGTTCTCATGCCGTCAGGATCAGGTGATCTTTTTACAGCACCTTTGATCTCATCATCAAAGCTGGGCCATCCGCAATCCGAATCAAATTTGCCTGAAGAATTATAGAGAGCAGCTCCGCACTTTCTACACAGATAAGTACCTTTCACCATATGATTGGTATATTTCCCCGTAAAAGGTGTTTCCGTACCTTTTTTGTCAATGACATATGACTCAGCCTTACTTAGATCATTGAAGGGCAGTTTTTCCTGTGAGAATGATTTTGTGGTCATTGTAATTAATATTGCAAATATTATTATTATGTGTTTTTTCATAAAAAACTGAATCATGAAAGAATAACAAATTTATTATAAAAATGTTGGCAAATTAAAGCTATATAATTTTTGAACCATCTTTGACGTTTATTTGTTTTTATATCAGTTTGTCTTTTGAAATGATAAAAAGTGAAAAACTGTCAGAAATTAATTTTCAGCATAAAGGTTGTTTTTAAAATGAAAAGTTTATTTTTGTAATTAATTAATATAATCTCTGTATGAAAAAGTTTGCTGTTATTCTTGTTATTACATTTGTTACTGCTTTGGTTCTCAGTTCATGTAATAAGGAAGCATGTCCGGCTTACAGCAAGGCTGAGACTGAACAGCCAGGTCATGTCGGCTGATATCTGTTTTACCTGATTTACTTTACATTTTATAAGTAAGCTCAATATGAAAAAGCTGCTTATACTAGCGGTTGCGCTTTTGTTGGGTGCAGTTTCCCTGCATTCACAGGGAGAACTAAATGAACAGCAAAAAGTATTCTTCAGAAATGAAAGATCGTTTGCACTCCTGCTTAATTCAGACGGATACGGAATAAACTACCGTGAAGCAAAAAGAATTGACTATCTGAACAAGCGTCTTCTGGAGGTAGACCTGGGTACATTAAAACATCCCAAAGAATATAAAGTCAACAATCCTTATTACCAGACAGCAAGCTCATTTGTTTTCGGGAAGCTCAATACGGTTATTTATCTGAGGGGAGGCATCGGGCATCAGCATGAAATATTCAAAAAAGCCGATATGGGAGGAATTGCAATCAGGTATTTCTATTCAGGCGGACCGGTCATTTCATTATATAAACCTATTTATTACA
>CAYNGW010000200.1:0-3892 GCA_964396955.1 uncultured Rikenellaceae bacterium
TAATTAACATAGATTATGTTTAACAAATTTATTGCTTCAATATTGCCTTACTTTCCCAGGAAATTCGTATGGCTTTTCTCCCACTCATATATTTCAGGCGAGACCATTGATGATGCAATGAGAGTATCAAAGGATCTAAACAGCAAGAACATACTTGTCACCCTTGATGTCCTGGGCGAATTCATAAAGAGCCTTGATGAAGCTGAAGCCAATAAGCAGGAATATCTTGACCTTGTTGACGTTTCATATAAGAATGGCATCAATGGTAATTTTTCCGTTAAACCCACATTTTTCGGACTGCTGATCGATAAGGAGGTATGTTACCGGCATCTGAGGGAAATAGTGACAAAAGCCGCCTTTTATAAGGGATCTATCAGAATAGATATGGAAGATTCTCCCTGTACGACTCTCGAAATTGAACTTTTCCGCAGGCTGAAAACTGAATTCCCCGCAAATGTGGGACTGGTTGTCCAGGCATACCTGAAGAGGACTCTTGATGACATCAAATCCCTGGTTGATCTTAACAGCGAAGCCAATCCTTTAAGCTTCAGGCTCTGCAAGGGAATTTATGTAGAGCCGGAAGCGATTTCCTTTAAAAAGTATGAGGAGATCTATAAGCATTATCTCGAGGATCTTGAATTCATGTTGAAAAACAAGATCCATGCCGGGATTGCAACACACGATAAACCGCTGGTTGACGGCGCTTATAAACTATTGAAACAGTATAATGTTCCAAAGCACCTCTATGAATTCCAGATGCTTTATGGCGTTACTCCGAATCTTCGCGACTCTATTGTAAATGACGGGCATACAATGAGAATATATGTTCCCTTTGGTCAGAAATGGTTCGGATACTGCACCCGCAGGATAAAGGAAAATCCAAAAATGGCGAGCCAGATCATAAAGGCTATCTTCTATAAGGGATAACCTTTAAGGGATATTCAAATCTTACCGGAGTATTAATAAAAGGTGCTCGGTGCTCGGTAGTTGGTGTCACCGAGGAACGAGGACCCGGTACCGGGGACCTATTTCTTCTTTAATGTTTCAATATATTTTCTATGGATCTGATCCACCTCCTGCTCAGTCAGCTGAGGTTTAAGAGGAGATGGTCTTTCCGGCAATCCATTCATCAGCAGATATGCTGCTGGGATCAGCATTAACGGGCTGATTCCGACAATTCTGTCAGAAGGGATCTGTCCTTTTGTGTATGCATCATTACGCTGATGCTGCCTCAGAATTTCATAGTTCATTGAAGGATCCCCAAGCCTGCTCTGACCTGTCCGTCCCTGGTAAGAGGATACTTCAAGGTTGTATTTCGCGTTTTCAATCTGGGTACTCGATTCCGGTCTGGAAGTGAACATTTCTGATCGCAGGTTTGAATGCCTGGGGATAATCACCACCTCTTCTATTAAAAGCGTATCTGCATTCATATAAATACCTGCAATAAACTCCCTGCCTGTCAGTGTATCGCTGATATTAAAGATCGCTGATTTATAGCCAAGCATGCTGAAAATGACGGTGTCTCCTCTTCTGACATAAAATGCAAACTTGCCGTCATCATCACTTATGGAGGAAAAAGAACTGTTAATGATAATCTGCGATCCCGTCAGAGGATTCAGGGTTTTTGCATCCATTACCAGACCATGGAAAAGTATCCTTGTACCGGCATCCTTCAGAACCTGTCCGGTTAATGAACTGACAGAGAGGAATAAAAAGAACAGGATAAAATAGCGCTTACTCATTCCTTAATCAATTTTTAAAGCTTGATAATCAATTCACTGAGAGGCCGTTTAGGGACATGATGGTTCCTGTTGTTGTCCCTCCAGTATTTTACATCACCATCCTTCATATCGTCAATTATCACATTTTCAACAGGTTTACCCAGGGCCAGAATAAGCAGGATTTCATATTTTTCGGGTATTCTCATTTCGCTGCGAAGCTGTTCCCGCTTTATTGAAGCTATCATACAGCCTCCCAGGCCGGCTTCTGTTGCTCCAAGCATCATGCTTTGCGCGGCAATTCCATGGTCCACTCCGAATTTTTCGGTTATAGATTTGTCGCCCAGTATGATAATATATCCTGAAGGCCTTTCCCCCGGTTCCGGACCGTCCCAATCCTTAAGACAGGCTGCCCAAACCACCGACGGAAAAATCCGGGAACAATCTGCAGGTGAATTGCAGATCACATATTTCAGAGGCTGCCGGTTAGCACCCGAAGCTGACAGCCTGGCCAGTTCCACAACCCCTTCAAGTGTCTTGTATTCAATGCGATGCAATTCATCAAATCGCCTGTAGGAACGGGTTTTAAATACAAGGTCTTTTAGTCTCATTTCTGTGTATACAATTAATAGTTATTTGAACATTTACAATCAGGTTGTAAGAAAAATTTTATCCGGTAATTCAGGTATGATCATCTTTCCCCTGGCTATCCGGAAGAGCTCAGCTATAGCTTTTTTACCTTCCTTTCCAAGATTCGAAGTGTATTTATTCACAAACAGCTTGATATGTTTATTCATCACTGTACTTTCCATCTCCTGTGCATTTGATGAAATAAAATCATATGACGCAAGCGAGTCGTTATATGCATATTCAAGGCTCCTGTGGATAATACGGTTTACCTTCAGGGCGGTTTCGGAAGGGATTCTCCTGTTTATTACAATTGTACCCAGAGGAATAGGCATCCCGGTCAGCTTTTCCCAGTATTCTCCCAAGTCAGCAATCTTATGAAGACCTTTTTTCTGAAATGTAAACCTTTTTTCATGAATTATCAGTCCGGCATCAGCTTCGTCACTGAGAAGAGCTTCCTCTATATCTGAAAATAGATATTCGGTTTTCTTGGCTGCCTCTGGCCACAATATTGTAAACAGCAGGTTAGCGGTGGTATATTTGCCGGGAATGGCAATTCGTGCATTGGCAATTTCAGAGATATCGAGTTTCCTTTTGCTTATAAGCAGGGGTCCATTCCTGTGCCCCAGGGCACTTCCCGAGTCAAGGATCAGGTAATTCTGAGCTGCGTAAGTATAAGCAAAGAAGCTGATCTTTGTGATATCAACATTGCCTGAGAATGCCCTCATGTTGAGCTCTTCAATATCAGCAAGAAAATAATCGAACTCCAGCCCTTCAGTATCGATTCTCCCGTGCACCATCGCATCAAAAATGAATGTGTCGTTGGGGCACGGCGAGAAACCCAGTGTCAGTTTCATTTTTTTAATCAAGCATTAATAAAATATCTTTCAGCCTTTCTGATAAATTATTGAGAGCCAGTGGTATATCCCATTTATTTTTATCCCGGGGGCCAACCATGTTTGATATTGACCTAATTGCCAGGAAAGGTATTTCTGCCCGGCTGCAAATATAGAAAAAAGTTGCACTCTCCATGGTTTCGATGTCGGGATTAAATTTCTCAATCATCTGCTCAATATCGGTTTCAGAGTCAGTGACTCTGTTCACGGTAACGGCAGCTGCAGGCTTCATAAATTTCAGGATACCGGGCAGATATTTGTTTTCCGAATAAATTCTGCCTTCTTTGAACAGCGACCTGGCATCAGAAGGTATGATGAAGATGTCTTCAACTTCTGTCCCTCTATCTGAAAAACAGTCTGATACAGGGATAACAACTGCCCCGATGCCGATACTTTCGTTGTAGCTCCCGGCTATACCTATATTTACAGCCAGATCAGGTTTCTGATTCATGGAAAACCATTTTTCCATAGACCAGGAAGTTGCAGCAGTACCAATTCCGGTTACAAGAAGTGTGATATCACAATTCTCTACAAGAAAGCCATTCTCATAAGGTTTTATGCCATTGATTTTTCTGAAAGCATCGGCTTCAGCATCAGTAGCAGCAACCAGTAAAATTGAAAGAGACATAATTTTATATATGGTTATATTTA
>CAYNGW010000200.1:3902-4045 GCA_964396955.1 uncultured Rikenellaceae bacterium
ATCCTCCTGTCCTTCAAATATATTGCATTTGACATTTAAAATGATCAACTTTATTGGTTAATATTGTAATTAAAATGCACTGTTATATGATCTACCTTACACGCAGAGAAAGATTCAGTGCTGCACACAGGATGTTCCGGCAG
>CAYNGW010000201.1:0-3963 GCA_964396955.1 uncultured Rikenellaceae bacterium
ATTCCCTTTACATGGCCCTGCCGGATATGTACTGGGTGGTGGCTGAAATATCGGAAATGAAGGAGAATTATGCGGGACATTGCTACCTCGAGCTGATCGAAAAACATCCTGATGAAAAGAATGTCAGGGCACGTGTAAAAGCGGTCATCTGGAACAAACGGTTCAGATTCCTGAAAGCATTCTTTGAAAATGTTGCCGGAGAACAGCTCAGGGAGGGAATGAAAGTTCTTGTCAGGACAAAGGTTGAGTATCATGAATTATACGGTCTGAGTCTCATAATATCTGATATTGATCCCTCTTTCACAATCGGGGAAATGGCACTGAAACGCCAGATGATTATCAAAAGGCTTGAGGAAGAGGGTGTTCTTACGATGAATAAGGAGCTCCGTTTCCCTCTAATTCCGCAAAGGATAGCCGTTATTTCTTCAAAGGGTGCGGCTGGTTACTCCGATTTCATAAATCATCTCAAGAAAAATGGCTTCGGATATGTCTTTTATACTGCTCTGTTTGAAACAGTTATGCAGGGGAAGGAAACAGAGCAGAGCGTTATTGATACCCTGGACAGGATTGCCGGTTACTCCGGTACATTTGATGTGGTCGCAATCATAAGAGGAGGCGGTTCCACAAGTGATCTCAGCTGGTTCGATAATTATAATATTGCATACCATGTGACCCAGTTTCCGCTGCCGGTAATAACAGGAATCGGGCATGAAAAAGACCTTTCAGTTACCGACATGGTCGCTTTTCAGTCACTAAAAACCCCAACGGCAGTTGCTGATCATCTTATAGACTGTGTTGCTGGTACAGAATCTCATCTTGAGGAAATGAGCAATGAAATAACAAGGTTTTCGAGGCTGATTATTGAGGATAACCGACACAGTCTTGAGACATTCAGGATGAAACTGATACCTGTGGCAAAGCTCATGCTCTCGGATCAGAAAGAGAGCCTCTCAAACAGGATCATTGAATTGATCAATCTAGGAAAGGACTATTTAACAAAAGCCGGGCTGATTCCTGCTACTCAGAAATTAAAGCTGATATCATTCTCAACTTATTATTCGACCGGTAAGATCACACTTGTTGAAAATAAAAGAAATGAGCTGATAGAGAAGACGATGAGTCATATTTGCAAGATCAAGGAGAAAGCTGAAGGGCTTGAGAACAAGCTCAGGATACTTGATCCTGTAAGTGTTCTTAAAAGAGGATTTACAATAACTTCACTAGATGGGAAGATAATTAAGAGCATCAAAGATGTTGAGAATGAGGCTGTCATTGATACGAAGTTCAGTGATGGAAGTATAAAAAGCAAAGTGATTAAAAATAAACAATAAACAGGTATTGAGACTGCAGTACCGCATGACAATAAGACAAAAATAAATACTATGGCAAAAAAGGAATTTTCATTTAATGAAGCAGTTGCCGAGATCGAAAAGATCCTGGCTGAAATTGAGAATGGAGAACTTGATGTTGATAAGCTCTCGGTGGCAGTAAAAAGAGCCTCAGAGCTGATAAAGCAATGTCAGAAAAAGCTGCGGACGACAGAAGAGGAGATTAACAGTATTTTCAAGGATCTGGTATAAAAAATAAATCAGGGCCTCAGCCCTGATTTATCACTACCCTAAACCTAAATCCATGAAAAAAATTCTGCAACCTTCTGTTACTGCTCTTTATAAGTTAAACGTATCAAAGACTTAAGATGTTTCACCAAAACCGGTAATTTTTGAAACGAAACCGGTTAATTTTGACGAATTGACTCTTTTTCTACACCAAGGACATCTTTGAATGCTTTAATGAAGGTTTCTTTGGGTAATGCGCCCATCGCCATCTGAGGCTGACCTTTGACCGGAACAAAAAGGATAGAAGGAATGCTCCTTATTCCAAAGGCAGCTGCAAGCTCCTGCTCTTCCTCGGTATTTACTTCATAAATATCAAGTTTCCCCCGGTAATCCTTCGCTAAATCCTCAAGAACGGGAGCTACCATTTTACACGGACCGCACCAGTCAGCATAGAAATCAATTATACAAGGCTTTTCTCCTTCAAATTTCCATTCTTTATTCTTCTCATAATTGAATACTTTATTCAAAAATGTCTCTTTCGTCAAGTGCTCTATCATATTGTTTTTATTTAATTAACACCTTAAAACTGTAATTGTTTGATCTACAGCAACCATTATGCCACAGATCCGCAAAGCTTTTAATTTACAAAAAATTACATATTAATTGTAACTTTGTCATGATTTAGAAACAAATTGTCATATCTATATATGAACATATGTCTGAATGACATAATATTTGAGATTCTTTCAGAGGTGGTAACAGCTGAAAATGTGAAAGCCTTTGTAATAGGAGGCTGGGTAAGGGATTGTCTTCTGAGCAGGGAGCATCCGGAAAAAGATATTGATATTGTGGTTATTGGGAACGGAATTGAAACAGCGAGAAAAACAGCCAGGAGGATAGATCCTGAGATAAAAGTAAGCATATTCAAGAATTTCGGAACCGCCATGTTCCGGTGGAACGATTATGACATAGAGTTTGTAGGGGCAAGGAAAGAGTCTTATAAGAGAGGATCACGAAAGCCGGTTGTTCAAGGCGGAACCCTTGAAGACGATCAGAAAAGGAGGGATTTCACGATCAATGCCCTTGCCATCAGCCTGAATAAGGAGACATATGGTGAATTTCTTGATCCTTTCGGCGGCAGAGATGATCTGCAGAAGAAAATAATCCGTACTCCGCTTGATCCGGCCAGGACATTTTCAGATGATCCTTTAAGGATGATGCGGGCAATCAGGTTTGCGACACAACTGAATTTCACTATTGAAAAAAATACTCTCAATTCAATTTCGGAAAACGCTGAAAGGATCAGGATAGTCTCACCGGAAAGGATTGTGAACGAGCTGAATAAAATAATAATGTGCAATCATCCCTCCACGGGGTTTATCTTGCTTGAAAAATCAGGTCTGCTTGGTATCATTTTCCCTGAGCTTGATAATCTTAAAGGAGTTGACAGGAAGGAAGGAATGGCTCACAAGGATAATTTCCATCATTCCGTAAAAGTACTGGATAATATAGCCAGAAGCACTGATAATCAGTGGCTCAGGTGGGCAGCTCTGCTTCATGATATTGCAAAACCGGTCACGAAAAAATACTCTCCTGAAAGCGGGTGGACATTTCACGGGCATGAATATATCGGATCAAAAATGGTCCCTGACATCTTCAGAAAGCTCAAACTGCCGTTGAATGAGAAGATGAAATATGTTCAGAAACTGGTAGATCTTCATCTCCGGCCCATTGCCTTATCACAGGATGAAGTAACTGACTCGGCCATGAGGAGACTGCTCTTTGAAGCTGGTGATGATATTGACGATCTGATGTTATTATGCGAGGCTGACATTACATCAAAGAATGAAGCTAAAAAGACCAGGCATCTTGAAAATTTCAAATATGTCAGGGAGAAGCTCAGGGAAATTGAAGAGAAAGATGCATTAAGAAACTTTCAGCCTCCTGTCGATGGAAGCGAGATCATAAGGACTTTCGGCATCAAACCGGGGAAAGAGGTCGGGATTATAAAGAATGCAATTAGGGAAGCAATACTTGACGGGATTATCCCCAATGAGAAAAAAGCTGCCCGTAAAATAATGTTAAAGAAAGGGAAAGAGATCGGTTTGACACCACGCAGGCAAAAGAGATCATCTTAACTTAAGATCAAGAAGAACAGGGAGATGGTCACTGTATCCTCCCTGGTACCTGTATCCCGAATAGGTGGAATATGGAGTGAGACCCGGATATTTCGTATCTTTTTTCAGAAGAAAATCAGGCCGGAAAACTGTAATAAGTCCGGATTCCGTGTAAATTCCTTCCCTGCAATTTATAAGCATATCCGATACAATAACCTGATCGATTGTTTCCCATGTTCCCATATAACGATATGTACCCATTCTGTCAGGGAGGTTCTCCGACAGGTTTA
>CAYNGW010000202.1:0-2240 GCA_964396955.1 uncultured Rikenellaceae bacterium
GTTATCGATGAAAAATTCACTTTTACGGGATGGAGCGGGGAGTCAAGGAGATTCACTATCGATTACAACGTAAAGATGCCTGTATGGATGGATCTTACTCTTGCAAACAAGTACGGCAACACTGAACTTGATGATCTTACCGGACTGGTAAATCTTACCATCAAATATGGCAACCTGACAGCTGCAAGGCTGACAAGGGGAAACGAAAAACCCCTGAACTCCCTGAATCTGGCATACGGCAAAGGCTCCATTGAAGAGGCCGGATGGATGGACCTGGTAATCAGGTATTGCGGAAACCTGGAAATTACGAAAAGCCAGGCACTTCTTCTCGACAGCAAATACTCAAAGCTTATTTTCGGGACGGCAAGCTCAATTGTCGCCGAAACAAAATATGACAATATCAGGATTGAAAGTATCAATAATCTTATTCTCTACACCGGATATGCAGATATAAGTATCAGCACACTTACCAAGAAGTTCAAATTTGACGGGAGCTATTGTTCTTTAAATGTAGACAGGGTTCCTGCCGGTTTTGAATCAATTGAGATCAGTGCGCGCTATACAGGTGTAAGGGTTGGAATTGATGAATCAGCAAGTTATAGACTGGAGGGGAAAGTTTCATACGGCGGACTGAAATTCAATGAGGAAAATTTCAGCTATCAAAGACGCATAATTGAAAATAACTCAACCGAAGTATCAGGTACCATCGGTAAGGATGAGTCACCCGTTGCAACAGTTAAGGTTGAGGCTTCATACGGAACTGTGAAACTTTATTAAAGGCTACAGGCGTCAGGCTACTGGCGACAGGAAAAAACCCCTCTTTTTGCTGGCGCGGATCTGGCTTCGCCGAGCTCGCAAACGATAACTCCTGATTCCGCTGGCGCGGATTTGTAATCCGTGCCATTTGCTCGGTTGTGATCCGTGCCTTTTTATTTAATTTGCAGATAAAATATATATCCATGATACATGTAGAAAAACCCACAGAAGAAAAGCTCCGATCACTAAATGTTGAGGACTGGCCTGTCTGGAAAAAGGAAGAATCTGAATTCCCATGGGAATATGATGAGAAAGAGACCTGCTACATTCTTGAAGGCGATGTGATTGTGACGCCCGAAAAGGGAGAACCGGTAAGGTTGGGAAAAGGCGACCTTGTGGTATTCGACCAGGGTCTGAAATGCCGCTGGAAGATAAACAAAGAGGTTCGAAAACATTATAAATTCGGATGAAAAAAATTTACCACGGATAACACTGATTAACACGGAATGATTTCCGTGTTTAATAATCCGTGCAACTCCGTGAAATCCGTGGTAAAATCTTAAAAATCCATCTCGACGACGGTAATGCCTGACCCGCCGAGTTCGATATGTTCGTCGCGGAACGATCTGACAACATCAACAGTAGCGAGGTACTCCCTCACAAGCTGCCTCAGAATACCGTTGCCCTTGCCATGAAGGATCCGCAGGTTACTGTGCTGAACCATAAGAGCATTGTCGATCAGGTCGCGAACACGGTTTATCGCTTCCTCACCCCTTACTCCCCTGATATCAATCTCAGGCTTGAAGTTCAGCTTGTGCTGAGTTATGACAGGATCAGTTTCCCTGGCAGGTTGTCCCTGTTTAATGCTCTTCCTCAGCTCTGCCTTGCTGATCTTTTCAACCTTGTCGGCAGAAACAAAGAACCTGAAGCTTCCGGTCTCAACCTGTATCATTTTGTCTTTTATCTCTATGATCTCCCCTGCAGCCATGGTTTCAATCATCCGGACTGCATCGCCGATCCTGAAAGGTTTTTCCTTTTTCAAAGGTTCATCTTCACTTGCAGCTTTTTCTTTTGACTTGAATTTTTTCGCTTTCTGAGCAAGGGCTGAGATTTTCTTTTCCGTTTCAGACTCATGCGGTGCGGCTCCCTCAACGACATTTTCCCTGAATTCCTCAAGCTGTTTTCGGACATCCTTCGTTTTCTCTTTTTCAGCCTGTGACTCTTTTATCTGGCGGATAGTATTCTCTATCATCCGGTTTGATTCCTTCAGAAGCTTCTGTGCTTCGTCCTTTGCCTTTGAAATTATCTCCTTCCTGAGAGACTTAGCTCCTGAAAGCTCTTTCTCATACTCTTCTATCATCTGTTCAAGCCTCTTCTCATGTTGCCTTATGTTCTGTCTCTTTGTTTCCCAGTCTCTATTGCCGCGGGCGCTATCCTTCAGATGCCTGTCATATTCGATATTCTTCGTGCCTGCTTTTTCCGAA
>CAYNGW010000202.1:2250-3951 GCA_964396955.1 uncultured Rikenellaceae bacterium
GCTTTATTAAGCATATCTTCAGGCAGACCGATCTTGCCCGCAATTTCAAAGGCGAATGAGCTGCCGGGCTCGCCGATATACAGCTGAAACAGAGGCTGCATCAGATGATTATCGAATGCCATTGCCCCGTTTATGATCCCTTCAGTCAGAGAGGCAAAATGCTTCAGGTTGGTATAGTGGGTTGTCAGGACACCGAACACTCTCTTCCTGTTAAGCTCACCAAGAATGGCTTCGGCAATTGAGCCACCGAGCATAGGTTCTGTTCCTGTACCGAATTCATCAATCAGGATCAGGCTTTTTTCAGAGCTGTTTTTAAGGAAATACTTCATGCTTATCAGGTGCGAGCTGTATGTACTCAGGTCATTTTCAATACTTTGCTCATCACCAATATCAATAAGGATATCCCTGAATATACCTGTTTCCGATCCTTCCTCCATAGGGATAGTAAGTCCGCACTGAACCATATACTGAAGCAGTCCGACTGTTTTAAGGCAGACAGATTTGCCCCCGGCGTTGGGTCCGGAGATAACGAGTATCCTGTTCTTTTCATCAAGCTGAATATCCAGCGGGACCACTTTTCTCCCGGGAAGCTTTTCGAATGTCATTGACAGCAGGGGGTGAATTGCCTTTTTCCAGAGGACGAAAGGTTTGTCGGAAATGACAGGCACTATTGAATCATGATGGTTGCCCAGCAGAGCTTTTGCCCTGAGAAAATCCATTTCACCCAGGAAATCGTTTGACGCAAGAAGATCGTCAATATATGGCCTGATGTTATCGGCAAATGCTGTTAATATTTTAACAATCTCCCTCTTCTCCTCGTATTCAAGTTCGATTATATCATTATTGATTTCAACGATATCCTCGGGCTCAATAAATACCGTCTTCCCGCTTGCCGACTGGTCGTGGATCAAGCCCTTTATCCTTCTTTTATCATAGGTGCTTACCGGTATTACTCCTCTCCCGTTCCTTACTGAAACTACAGTGTCTGTATCAACTATCCCGTCAGATTGTGCCTGCTTAAGGATTGCATTCAACCGTTTGGATGCCTGGATGGTCTTTGAAGCGATCTCTGATCTTATCTCCTTCAGCCTTGGGGAAGCATTATCCTTGATGGCGCCGTGCCTGTCAATGATCCTGTCGATTGAATCGAGAACATAGGGATATGTTTTCACCGAACCGCACATTTTTCTGAGAACAGGATATCTTTCATCTTCCCTGTTCCTGAAGAAGTTCAGGATTGATTTTACTGTTTCAAGTGAGCGCTTGAGGTCGAAAAGTTCGCGGACTTCAGGGAAAGTCCCTTCGATTTTTATTTTATTAAGACACTCTGAAAAGCTGTAATAATTATCAGACGGGAAATTTTCCTCAAATTTCAAAAGCTGCTGGAATTCGGATGTAGCTGCCAGTTGTTCTGTAATTATCTTGAAATCAGCACTGAACCGGATTTTATCAACCTTCCCGATACCCATGGGGCTCAGGCATTTCTCCCTGAGCAGGTCTCTTATGCGGTCGAAGCCGATTTTGGATTCGAAGTTATCAGGATAGATCATAAACAAGATAAAAGACAAAAGTATAAAGATAAAAGTAATTCTTCAACGCCGCCGGCGTTGTAATCATACGCCACACTATTACCATGGATGTTACCATGGATATTGGATTTTGATGCCGCCGGCATCAGTAAAGTTAAATATCGTTAAATCA
>CAYNGW010000203.1:0-3900 GCA_964396955.1 uncultured Rikenellaceae bacterium
TTCATATCTCAAGGCAATTGTAGGTGCACGTCTTGATAACAGAGATTATATGCTTAACGGCCTGCGCGAAGCTGTCGGATTCAATGCTGACTGGAAAGCCTATGCAAAAACCGACCTCGAATTAGCCAAATACTGGAACGACGATACATTTAAGTCAATAGTTCAGTAAAGGAATATTTGTGAAGAAAGGCCACCTCAAAAGGGTGGCTTTTTTTTATTCATCTCCCACAGCACTATCCCTGCACTGACGGCAATATTGAACGAATGCTTGGTTCCAAACTGCGGTATTTCTACCACAAAATCACATTCATCCAATACCTCCTGGGACACACCATTGACTTCGTGGCCAAATACCAGAGCATACCTTGTATTCTTTTCAACTTTGAATTCGCCAAGCCCGGTTGATCCCACGGCCTGTTCAATACCGACTACTTTATAGCCTGTTAATTTAAGCTCTTTGACAGCCATAGCCGTATCTTTGAAATGCTTCCAGGAAACTGATTCTGTTGCCCCAAGCGCTGTCTTCTGAATTTCACGGTGAGGAGGTATGGCTGTAATCCCGCAGAGATAAATACCTTCGATGAGAAAAGCATCGGCAGTCCTGAAAACTGATCCCACATTGCTCTGGCTCCTTACATTGTCAAGAACAATTACAACCGGGAATTTCTCGGATTTTCTGAACTGATCTATGGTCTTTCTGCCAAGCTCTTTGTTTTGAAGCTTACGCATTCTTTTTTATGACAAAATAACTAAAAATCCGTTTATTCCTTTTATTTTGTAGTCAGCGAATTCTGTTACAGGAATAACTTAATATCTGTAAGATGAATATTCATGAATTTCAGGGTAAATCACTTCTACGTGCATATAATGTGGAAATACAGGAAGGCTTTGTTGCCAGGACACCTGATCAGGCTGTAATGGTGGCCGGACAGCTCCGGGAAAAATTCGGATCGCAGTTTTTTGTTGTCAAGGCCCAGATCCATGCCGGCGGCAGGGGCAAGGGCGGCGGTGTAAAACTGGCAAAAAGTGTTGAGGAGGCAGGTTTTCTGGCTTCAAAAATGCTGAGTATGCAATTGGTTACTCCTCAAACCGGACCTTCAGGTAAAAGAGTGAACAGGGTGCTGATCGCACAGGATGTATATTACAAGGGAGAATCTGAAATAAAGGAATTCTATATAAGTATATTATTGAACAGGAACACAGGCAGATACACTGTGATGTACTCACCTGAGGGGGGAATGTCAATAGAAGAAGTTGCAGAAAAAACACCTGATCTTATCTTTATCGAGGAGATACTTCCCGGAGCAGGCCTTCGTCCTTTTCAGTGCCGTAATATTGCCTTTAATCTTGGTTTATCAGGTGTGGCACATACCAATATGATAAAATTTCTGTGTGGGATTTATGAGACATTTACAGGATGTGATGCCCAGCTTCTTGAGATAAACCCGGTCCTTAAGACCAGCGATAACAGGATCCTGGCCGTTGACTGCAAGGTTATACTGGACGATAATGCTCTTTTCAGGCACCCTGACCTTGCAGAAATGAGAGACCTGAGCGAAGAAGATCCCGTTGAAGTTGAAGCGGCTGACAACAAGCTGAACTTTATTAAGCTTGACGGAAATGTCGGCTGTATGGTAAATGGAGCAGGTCTTGCGATGGCAACAATGGATATAATCAAACTTTCGGGAGGATCACCTGCAAACTTTCTGGATGTGGGAGGAGGAGCCAATGCCAAAACAGTTGAGGCAGGATTCAGGATCATCCTGAAAGATCCTGCTGTAAGGGCAATTCTCATCAACATCTTTGGCGGGATCGTAAGATGCGACAGGGTGGCCAACGGAGTGGTCGAAGCTTATAAATCCATCGGGAAAATAAATGTGCCTGTGATAGTAAGATTGCAAGGCACAAACGCAGAAGAAGCCAGGAAAATAATTGATGATTCAGGACTTGCAGTATCTTCTGCAATCTCATTCAGGGAAGCTGCTGAAATGATAAGTTCTTTACTTAAAGCTGGGTAAAGGCAAGCCGCTCATCTTTTATGTGATCCGTCACAGTGTGGTTTGGTACCGGATTTCCCACATCTGCATAAAAATACTTCATCAGGGAAGGATTCCTTGTCCCTCTGAAGATCTTTTAACATGAAATTCCCGGTTATCCTGAGCGGGCCCGAGTCAATGACCTCGATTATTGCCTGCGATTTATTTTCTTTTTTCTCTTCCATCCTCCGAAAATTAACCGTTAAAACCTGTTTTTCTGTGCCGTCCGTCGCAAAAAGGCTTTTGATCGCTCTCACCGCACCTGCAAATTGAAACCAGGCTTTCTTTGATATCTTTCTTATTTCCGTCGTACATCAGGGTGAAATTGCCCTTGATCACGACCGGTCCGTCAGCCATGATCTTCACCATGACAGGATTTTCAATGTGTGCAGGCTGATCCTGATCCATCAGTTCGGGCCTTCTGAACTTTATATGATTTGTATGTTCACTGCCTACTGTTTTGTTCTTTTCATCATCATTCCACTTCCAGGCAAGTGCCTCAGTGGGGCATAAGTTAACTGTTTCTATTATCAGGTTTGTCGGCGCTCCCTTCATGTTGACCCATGGTCTTTTCCCGGGATCAAATACTTCAATGAGCTCCCTGTAACAGTAAGATGCATGAACACATGCAGCAGGTTTCCAGTACACAGTTATTTCCTCATTACTGTATTTCCGGTTGTTTAACTGCGATTTGTCTCTTTCCATCCTTACCTGATGTATTAAACCTGATTATCTGCCTGCAATTTAACATTTTTTGTGAAGAAAATCAGGTTATCCTATCTTCTGAATACATAAATTTGCTGCCGGTTTTTGTAATTTACAATCAGGGAAATATTCCTGATATTTATTACTGAATCGGATCATCATGAAGATCGGCTCGAATAGTGTGAAGAAAGAATATAGCAGCTTTCTGCCTGCAGCTGCACTGTTGTTGTTGATAGTTTCTGTTCCTGATCCATTATTCGGCTCAACGGCAGGGAGCATTGATCTGACGGATTCTTTAATTGCAGTTCAGACAATTATAACAGCATTTCTTCACTTGCTTCTTACAATCCTGGGAGCCCTTGTTATTATCTGTACCGGAATAATATATTTTTCCCTGAAGCTGAAAAGGATCAACCGGGAGCTTACAAATAAAAATGAAAGTATTGAGCAGATAAACAGCCAGCTTCAGAAAACGAATGAGGAACTTGAGAGCCAGAAGGATCAGTTGACCAGGAAGTATTATGAGTCTGATAAATTCTTCAGGATACTGATTCAGTCGGCAGATGATGGTATATCTTTTTATGACAGTGAATGGAACCTGAAATTCGCAAATCAGGCATTTTATTCAGTGATCGGTTATGACAGGGAATCATATCATTCAACGGATCCGGCATACTTTTTCCATCCTGATGATAAAGAGTATCCTGAAAACAGAAAAAAAGGATTGAAAGATAAAGGAGTCTTTATCAGCGAACTCAGACTCAGGCATAAAGACGGACATTATTTAACTTTTTCTACCCGGTCAGTGGTTGTACGGGACGAAGGGTGATGACATAACAAGGGAAGTAAAAGAAGAATACATTGAACATATTAACCATAACAGTGAGAAACTGCTTCAGATCATCGGTGACATCATAGATCTTTCACGGCTTGAAAGCTCACAGATCGAGATCACATATGAGGAAGCATCGGTGAATAGCATTGTTAATGAGGTAGTTGAGGAAGCAAGAAAGGGGATCAGACGAAACGAAAAGCCCATAATACTTAATGTAAAGGACCAGTTTGAAGAAAATTGTGATCTGATCTTTACTGACAGGATCTGGCTCAAGAGAGTACTGACCCATCTCATGGATAATGCGGTCAAATTTACCCTGGATGG
>CAYNGW010000204.1:0-2486 GCA_964396955.1 uncultured Rikenellaceae bacterium
TGCCCCGGTTCATTGACCCGGACCAGGGATCCATTATAATTGATGGTGTGGATATCAGGGAACTCAGGATTGCAGACCTCCGTGATCTTATGGGAATAGTGAGCCAGCAGCCAATTCTTTTTAATACCTCGTTCACCGAGAATATCGCTTTTGGAATTGACAGCTTTGAAATGAAAAATGTTGAAAATGCTGCCCGTATCTCACATGCGCATGATTTTATTATGGAAACTGAAAAGGGTTATGAAAACAGCGTCGGCGAGGGCGGAAACAAACTTAGCGGAGGACAGCGCCAGAGGATCAGCATTGCAAGAGCCATAATGGCAAATCCTCCAATCCTCATCCTCGATGAAGCCACTTCAGCACTGGATACCGAATCTGAACGTTTTGTCCAGGATGCAATACTTAAATTGATGGAGAACAGGACATCAATAGTGATAGCACACAGATTATCGACAATTCAGCATGCTGATATGATCGTGGTCATTGATGAAGGGAAGATTGTGGAAACAGGCAAGCATGAGGAACTGCTGAAAAGAAAAGACGGATATTATGCCAAACTCTATAGTTTCCAGGCTATGTAACCATAATGAATAATTGTCTAACAGATATATATGTTAAAGCGAATTACTATACTGGCATCTGCACTCATCCTTTTGACAGTAACGGTTTCTTTTAAGGAAAAGAAGGCAAAGCACACATTTAAGTTCAGTGAAACCGAGTTTCTGCTTGATGGTGAGCCTTTTCAGATAATAAGCGGAGAAATGCATCCTGCAAGGATTCCCGCAGAGTACTGGAGGCACAGGATTCAAATGGCTAAAGCAATGGGATGCAATACGATCTCTGTTTATATTTTCTGGAATTATCATGAATCTGAGGAGGGTATTTACGATTTTTCCACAGGAAACCGCAACATAGGAGAGTTTATCAGAATAGTTCAGGATGAGAATATGTGGCTTATCGTAAGGCCGGGGCCCTATGTATGTGCAGAATGGGATCTTGGCGGAATACCTCCTTACCTGCTGAAAATTCCGGATATAAAACTAAGAACTCTGGATCCTCGCTATATGGCAGCAGCTGAAAGATATATGGTGAGACTGGCAGAAGAGATCAGACCTTACATGATCACAAAGGGAGGTCCGATACTGATGATCCAGATCGAGAATGAATATGGCAGTTTCAGCAATGACCGGAATTATATGTCAAGACTCAGGGATGTGTGGGTGGAAAATGGAATTGATGTTCCTACTTTCACAGGTGACGGTCCCGCGATTAAGATGCTTGAATCAGGAACCCTCCCCGGCAGTGCTGTCGGACTTGATTCAGGAAGCTCCCGGAGTGATTTTGAGCTTGCCCAAAAGATTAATCCAGGTGTTCCTGTATTCAGCAGCGAAACATATCCTGGCTGGCTTACCCACTGGGGGGAAGAGTGGGCCCGGCCTGATACTGTTGAGCTTCTTAAAGAGGTTAAGTTCCTGATGGATGACAGGAAATCATTCAACCTGTATGTCATACATGGAGGTACAAATTTCGGATTTACGGCTGGTGCCAACTCCGGCAGAAAAGGCTATGAACCGGATATTACAAGCTATGATTATGATGCTCCTATAAATGAGCAGGGACAAGCCACACCAAAATATATGGCCCTCCGCAGGCTGATAGGATCTTACCTGCCTAAAAAGGAAAAACTGCCTCAGATACCTGATCCTATTCCCGCAATACAGGTTGAATTGATTTTCCCGGTCAGGTTTACATCCATCTGGGATAATCTTCCGGAACCTGTAACTTCAGAAACTCCGCAGTCTTTTGAAGCTTATTGTCAGGATTATGGTTTAATCCTCTATAAGAAAGAACTTACGGGTAAGAAAAGCGGGAAGCTTACTGTTACAGATGTTCACGATTATGCAACAGTTTTTCTGAATGGCGAATACCTTGGCAATCTTGATCGGAGAGAGGCAATCAATACTATAGAAATTCCTGAAAGCGACATCTTAAAACCTGTGCTTGAAATCCTTGTTGAAGGGATGGGACGAATAAACTATGGTCCGCATATCGTTGACAGAAAGGGTATTACCGAAAACGTCACCCTTGATGGAGAAACATTGCTGAATTGGCAGGTGTATAAACTGCCCATGGACAAGAAATTCATTTACGATCTGAGGTCTTCAGGAAAGATAGTTAACAAGCCTGGTATATTCTTTAAGAGTGATTTTTCCCTTGCCTACACCGGTGATACATTTATTGATATTTCAAACTATAAAAAGGGCATTGTCTGGATTAATGGACATAATATTGGACGCTATTGGGATATTGGCCCGCAGAAACGGCTTTATTGCCCTGCATCATACATCAGACCCGGAATGAATGAAATATTAATTTTTGATCTTCATGTGACTCAGCCCAAACCTGTCGGCGGAATGACAACACAATTTTAGATATATTATGAGAAATGTTCTATTTGCAGCACTAATCATCCTTTTTGCGGGATG
>CAYNGW010000204.1:2586-3899 GCA_964396955.1 uncultured Rikenellaceae bacterium
TCAATATCAAACAACCTGCAAATGTGTCTTTTATACATGTTATCAAAGACACATTTTGCGACAGTCTTTTCATTAGCCTCCAGCAAGTAAAAATACTCATCCATCCTTTCGGCTGCCATCTTGTAAGCAACATGGACAAGCTGCCTCATATTCGGATTATAATCAGCATTACCTGGATCATGCCTAAGCGAATCAGCAAATTTTTTACTATTCCAGACTGAAACCACATTTTTGGATGGAAGCTTTGAGATATTGATATCAATGAAATCAGCATACGGGGCGCACAGCTCTTCAGTTTTTTCCAGGGCTTCGGCATAAATTTCTTTTACAAAATCAAGAGCTTTGCCGCCCGATTCTGCCAGTCCGATAAACTCCTCGAGCCATGTCGTGCCTGCAGTTTTTAGGTGGACACCTTTATCATGCTTCTTAATTATTGACCCGATGTGCGGATATAAGGCAAACTTATCAGATCCCGAATGTATACTCATCTTAAGATTACCGGGCAGGCCAAACTCATAAACTGCATAGTCAATTACCAGCAGGTCAGCTTCAAATTCTTCTGCGAACTTATCAGGATCACCCACATAATCTACACCTTTATTGAATCTTCCTGAAAACTTCGGTGCAATTGTCTGCACCGGAATATCCTCTTCTCCCAGCATTTTAAGGATAAAGAAGAGTTCCACAGGAGTCTGAGGTAGTGGAACTTCATCCATAGAAACCTCCGTAATAAAATTTTCCCTTCCTTTAATCTTTTCGATTTTCCGGAATATCTCCCATGCTTTGATTGCAGCAAAAAGGTACTTTTCAGCTATCTCGGTTATCTGGTGCCTGGTTACTTTAAAAGGTTTCCTGATATCCGGGACCTTTAGTTCACCGGAATATTTTTCAGCACCTTCAACAAATGCTTTAATATCATCAGCACCGGCTATTTTCCCAATATATGATGCCACATCGATTGTGAAGAAATCGGAGCATTCAATAAACCTGTCAACCGTATCAAGATTAATGTGATCAGCATCAACAAAATAAGGGTGTTTAAAACCAGCTTTAAGAGTGACACTATCTGCTTCTTTCCTAACGTCGGCAGGTTGCGTACCGATTATAATATGTTCCCTGTTCGATTTATTCCAGACAGGCGTTATCTCAATCCCTTTCTTTTCTGCTTCAATTATTGCTTTAAGCTGGGCACTACCCTGACGGCCGAACCTGTCACCCATGCCTATTGAGTATTTTCCGAGATCTTTCATATTGAATTAAATTACTTTTATTATCCGGTTATATAAAAAAATTAACATTTTCAGAGGTTACGA
>CAYNGW010000205.1:0-3834 GCA_964396955.1 uncultured Rikenellaceae bacterium
TTTTAACAGGGGAAAAGCCTGTAATTGAAAGGAATATACAATCTGCGGCATCTGTTGATGCCCTTATCATCAGTTCTGAGGCTTCATCCATCAAACAGATATCAGGCACAATCAGTAAAATGAATTTCGTAAAGGTTCATTATGTTGAAAACCAGGGTGCATTTTACAGCAGGCTTTGATGGCTCCGTAAAATAAATATGTTAAAAAACTTGAGTATTCTGCCATTAATCTCGTAATTTTGTCGTGTTTTTCAGTTTTTCAACTTATGAGAATAGTAATAGCAGGAGCTGGCGAAGTGGGGACGCATCTGGCCAAGATGCTTTCGAATGAAAACCATGAAATCATTCTGATTGATCCTGAAGATACCCGGCTGGACCCTATTAAATCTTCACTTGATGTTCTTACCATAAACGAATCGGCCACATCAATCAGGGTGCTGCGTGACATCCTTCAGAAAAAGACAGATCTGTTTATTGCTGTTACAAATTCTGAAGACACTAATGTTACTGCATCCATTCTTGCCAAGCGGTTTGGTGCTATTAAAACAATAGCCCGTATTGATAACATTGATTACCTTGAACAATCCACTCCTGAATTTTTCAGGACCCTGGGTATTGATTCGCTTATCTACCCCGAACTTATTGCTGCAAGGGAAGTGCTGGGATTGCTGCACGAAACCGGCAGCTCTGAATTTATGGAATTCTCCGGCGGCAAGCTTTCAATGTTTGTTCAGCGGCTGGATGAAAATGCTCCAATACTGAATAAAAGCCTTGCTGAGATAGCGGAGTCTAATAAAACTGACAAATACAGGGCTGTTGCCATAAAACGCAACGATAAGACCGTAATACCCAGGGGAAACGAGCAGTTTCAACTGGGAGATCTTGTATTTGTCATATCTACACGCGAAGGGATCGATGAGATGATGAAAACATCAGGCAAGGAGATCTTTGAAGCCAGCAATATCATGATAATCGGAGGCAGCAGGATCGGGAAGCATATTGCGCTCTATTTGCAGAACAATTGCTCGGTGAAGCTTATTGATTCAGATCCTGAAAAATGCGAGTTCCTGGCAGAGATCCTGGATAACACTCTCATTATAAACGGCGACTGCAGAAATGCCGATCTGCTTGAACAGGAAGGCATTTCAAAAATGGATGCTTTTGTAGCTGTGACTGGAAACTCTGAAACAAATATTCTTTCATGTCTCCTGGCCAAAACAATGGGAGTCAAAAGAACAATAGCAGAAGTTGAGAACATGGAATATATTAACCTGGCTGAAAATTCCGGAATAGATACAATTATAAACAAGAAGATTTCTGCCGCAAGCAGGATCTTCAGGCATACACTTAATCCGAATGTTACACAGGTCAAGTACATGACAGGTACCGATGCTGAAGTTCTTGAGTTCATTGTTCCGGAAAACGCGAAAATAACAAAAGGAACTCTCCGCGGTATAGACTTCCCGAAAGATGCAATTGTCGGAGGTGGTACCAGGGATGGCGTCCCGTTCATCGCTACAGGAGACACAATTATAAAAGCCAACGACAGAGTCGTCGTTATTACATTACCGACAGCTTATGACCGTCTGACAAAATTCTTTACCTGATAAGGAATGGTTAACTTCAGAGTTATTGCCAGAGTTTTCAGTCTGGTACTTATATTTGAAGGTTTGTTCATGCTGCTTTCTGCAGCAGTTTCTTTTTTATATAAGGAACAGGCTGCTACACCGTTATTATTCTCAGCGATAATCACAATTGTTACCGGCGTCCTGGTTTTCACTCCTCTGAGAAATGAACAAAAGCTCACTGGTCACAAAGAGGGATATATTATTATAACCGGGATATGGCTGATCTGCAGTCTCTTTGGCACGTTACCCTATTTACTGAGCGGTTCGATAAGCATTTTTGGAAATGCATTTTTTGAATCAATCTCGGGATTCACTACTACCGGTGCCACTATCCTTGCCGATATTGAGTCCCAGCCTCATGGAGTCTTGTTCTGGAGAAGCCTTACGCAATGGCTCGGCGGGATAGGATTCATATTGATATCCCTTTCACTTATACCGGTAGTCAAATCCCTCAATGTTCAGCTGAGTTTAATAGATTTCACCGGGCAGACAACCGATAAAATCAATCCCAGGGTCAGCGGTTCAGCAAAAAGGATGATCACATTATATGCAGTCATCACATTCGCGGAAGCTGTATTGCTTACTATCAGCGGAATGCCGTTATTCGATTCAGTATGCCATTCATTTTCAACAATGTCTACCGGGGGATTCACGACAAGAGATAACAGTATTTCTTCTTTCGGATCTCCGTTGATCCTGATCATATTGACGGTTTTTATGTTCCTGGCCGGAACAAATATGACCCTTGTATATTATGCGGTGAAAAACAATTTTAAAAAGGCTTTTGGCAATCATGAATTTATCTTTTATGCTGTAATCTGTTTTGTCTTCATTCTGATAGTATCATCAGCACTCTGGTTAAAACCAGGTATTACGGCAGGGAGAGCATTTCTTGAAGGCACATTCCAGGTTGTTTCAATAATTACTACCACAGGGTTCTACCATGCTGATTACTACCAGTGGGGCAGTTTTCTGGTGCTGATTCTCTTTATCCTGATGTTCACCGGCGGTACCTCAGGTGCACCAGGCGGCAGCCTGAAGATCATCAGGCTCCTGCTGACAACCAAAAATGCCCGTCATGAAATGAGAAGAATGATACATCCGAGTGCTTTTATACCTGTACGCCTTGATAACAAGATGGTCCCTCAGAATCTTATGCATAATGTTCTGATATTCATTACTTTATATTTCTTGATTATCTGCGTGAGCTCGCTGGTGATTTCATTCATGGGTTATGATGTCATAACCTCATTCAGTACTTCAGCAGCCATGCTGGGGAACATAGGACCAGCACTGGGATCATTCGGACCATACTCAAACTACGCCTCAGTGCCGATGGCAGGAAAATGGTTTTTCGCGTTTCTGATGCTTCTCGGCAGGCTTGAGCTGCTTTCAGTTCTTACCTTCTTTACAAGAGGGTTTTACAGACGCTAAAATTATAAGGTTTTAAATATTCCGGGGTTGTTTTATGAGCCTTGTGTTATTTACCATTCGACTATGCCAAGGCCCTGTCTGACGATCTCTATCTCCTCACCTGTGCAGTCGACAATGGTCGAGGCTTCGTTCCTCCCATAACCTCCGTCAATGACAATATCAGCAAAATCGCGGTATTTCTCATGTATCAGCTCCGGATCAGTCGTATATTCTATAATCTCATCCTGGTCGTGAACGGAAGTAGTTATTATAGGTCTGCCAAGTTCCCTGACAATCTTAAGGACAATACTGTTGTGAGGGATCCTGATTCCGACAGTTTTCTTCTTGTTCTTGAACATCTTGGGGATCTGGTTATTTGCCTTGACAATAAAGGTGAATGGTCCGGGGAGATTCCGCTTAAGCAACTTGAAAATTGAATTATCCCTGATGATGGTATATTCTGAAAGCTGGCTCATATCATGGAAGATAAGCGACAGGTCGGGATTATCAGGATTAAGGCCTTTCAGGCGTGCGATTTTCTCAATAGATTTATTTGCCTTTATATCACATCCCATGGCGTACACAGTATCTGTGGGATAGATAATAATACCTCCCACATCCAGCAGATCAACAACCTGCCTGATATGTTTCTCATTAGGATTTTCAGGATATATTCGGATCAACATGGTACAAATATAAAAAAAGAGGGTAAGCTACTTATATCGCACCGCTACAACCACCTACCCTTGCTACCTTCCGATCCTGGGGGAGTTCAGCAGGAGCTGGTCGTATAA
>CAYNGW010000206.1:0-3805 GCA_964396955.1 uncultured Rikenellaceae bacterium
TCATGCGGTGTTCTCGGATATGCAAAAGCCGACAGCATGTATGCATCAAAAGTAATTGTTGTCACAGATAATCTGGTTGACCTGCCTTGCTTCCCCATGGAAATAGAAGGTAATTATGTTGATTATGTTGTAGTCGTCGATAAGATCGGGATACCTGAGAAGATCGTTTCAGGAACAACCGAAATAACCAAAAGTCCTGACAGGCTCCTTATTGCTGAGCTGACGGCTTCATTTCTCGAAAAATCAGGGATTCTGAAAGATGGAGTGACAATGCAGGCAGGAGCCGGCGGAACTTCCCTTGCTATTGCAGTCTTTGTTCATCAGATATTAAAGCAGAAAGGATGGAGATCAAAATTCGGCTTTGGCGGAAGTACTAAGTATATGGTCAGGATGCTTGAAGAAGGACAAATGGGATATATCCTTGATGCACAGGCATTTGATCTGGATGCTGTCAGATCAGTGGAGAATAATCCCAAACATGTTCCCTACCCGGTTTTCAATGCTTACAATTATCATTCAAAGGGCAACCTTACCAGCATGATGGATATAATGATCCTCGGAGCTACCGAGGTGGACCTGAATTTTAACGGTAATGTGGTGACACATTCCGACGGCTATCTTCTTCATGGCATTGGTGGCTGGCAAAATTGCCTGCATGCGCGGAATGTGATCCTGCCGCTGCCGCTTTTCCGTGACAGGATACCAGTGATTGTTGATGAAGTAACCACGCTTTGCGGACCGGGTGAACTTATTGATGTTATAATTACCGAAAGGGGAATAGCAATAAATCCTCTGCGTAAAGACCTGATAAAGAGTGTGAAAGGAAGCGGACTTCCTCTGAAAACGATTAAGGAGCTTAAGGATGAAGCGGAGAGAATTTGTGGCAAGCCTCAGAAAGCACGGTTTGACGACAGGATCGTGGCGGCTATAAAATGGGTCGATGGTACCGTGATAGATGTGGTAAGAAAAATCAGAAAAGAATAGCTAAACAGATGGAAAGTTATAAATGTGCTATTTGCGGATACATTTATGATCCGGAACAGGGAGATCCGGCAGGAGGCATAGAACCGGGCATCGAATTCAGTGATCTTGCGGCAGATTATGTTTGTCCGCTTTGCGGTGCAGGCAAGGATGAGTTTTTCTGTTGTGATTAACCGGAAAACCAGGTAATATTCCGGCACAGTCCGGTTCTGTATTATTGCAGCGGGATCCTGGTTATGACATTCGTAAGCAGGTTCCAGAACATCTGAACAGTCTTTATTTCTATCTTCTCTTCAGGAGTATGCGCCCCCCTGATGGTCGGACCAAACGAGATCATATCTATGCCCTTGAATTTCTGATAGATAAGACCGCATTCAAGACCTGCGTGAATTGCTCTGATATGAGGTTCCTTTCCGAAAAGCTTTTTATATGATTCCCGCGTGATCTTCAATATTTCTGAGGTCATGTTGGGTCGCCATCCCGGGTATCCGTCAGAGTGTACGACCTTTGCTCCTGCGAGCTTCAGGCAGGTTTCAACCATTGCTGCAACATCGCATTTGGATGATTCGATGGAACTGCGCTGTGTGGTGACAATTGTTATCGTATTTTCCTCACCGAATTTGACAGATGCGAGATTTGTTGATGTTTCTACAAGATCATCCATCTCCTTCGACCATGCAATTGCTCCATGAGGGCAGCAGGTCAGTGAATTTAAAAGCTTCGTCTGATTATCCCTGTCCATTACAAACCGTGGAAGATCAGTATCCTTTACAGTTATTTTCAGTTCTTTTTCAGTGTCTTCAAACTCCTCAAGCATGGTTGACTGAAAATTCCCGATCCAGCTTTTTATTTTTTCTGCAGAAGATTTTTCCAGCACTATTGTCGCAAATGCTTCACGCGGGATAGCATTCCTCAGATTGCCTCCATCAAAGTTGCTGAGCGATATGTTGTATTCGTTCGAGAGGTTCCAGAGGATCCTGTTCATTATCTTCACGGAATTACCATATCCCTTATGGATCTCGTCACCTGAATGCCCCCCGTGAAGGCCTGTGACAGATATTTCAAGAGCCGAGGTATCAGCAGGAACAGGTTCAGAAACGAATGTTATTGTGCCTATTGTATCCATTCCGCCTGCACATCCGATGTAAAGAATACCCTCATCTTCCGAATCGAGGTTTATTAGTATTTTCCCCGTGAAAAAATCAGGCTTCAGGTTGATAGCACCGGTCATTCCTGATTCCTCATCAACAGTGAATAGACACTCTATTTTTCCAGCTTTAAGGCTCTTATCCTTAAGAATTGCCATCTGCGAGGCAATACCTGCTCCGTCGTCTGCTCCGAGCGTTGTTCCGTCAGCTGACACCCAGCCACCGTTTACCACAGGTATTATCGGATCTGACTGCCAGTCATGAGAATGATCCGCATTCTTTTCGCCAACCATATCCAGATGACTCTGCAGAACAACAGTTTTCCTGTTCTCCATACCCGGAGAAGATGGTTTGACTATCAGAATATTACCGATTTCATCCTCCTTTGACTCAAGATTATTTTCCTTTGCAAAATCAAGAAGGTATTTTCTTATTCTTTTCTCATTTTTTGATAGGCGTGGAATTTTGCAGATCTCTTCAAAATATTGCCAGACCGGCGAAGGCTTTAATCCATTATAAACGCTCATTCTATCATTTTAGTGACACAGAATCAGGCGACGAATTTACTTAAAATTTCAGTCTCTTATTGTGTGGTTGATAAATATATTTGCTTTTTTACGGCATGGCAAATTTTAGTTACTTTTACCCTTGACTTAATTAACTGGCAAAGTGGCAAAACGGACTATTGTAGCTCTCCCGGGTGATGGAATAGGAGCTATAGTACTTAAGGAGGCAGTAAGGGTGCTTGATGCTGCAGGATTTGATGCGGAGTATATCTATGGAGATATCGGATGGGAATTCTGGAGGAAAGAGGGAAATCCACTGCCACAGCGGACACTGGATCTGATTGAAAAACATAAAATTGCACTTTTCGGAGCAATAACCTCAAAACCAAATGATGAAGCAAAGGACGAACTGGCCTCCGTGCTGCAGGGGAAAGGTTTTATCTACTCAAGCCCGATTGTGGGATTGAGGCAGCATTTTAATCTTGATATTTGCGTCCGTCCATGCAAATCCTATATGGGGAATCCTCTTAATTTTATCAGGAGAGGAAAGGGAAATACAATTGAGGAACCGCTTGTTGATGTGGTCATATTCCGGCAGAATACGGAATGCCTCTATTCAGGTGTGGAATGGACCAATCCCCCTGAAAACGTCTACAAGGCTTTTCTGACGCATCCGAAGTTCAGGCAGAATTTCGGAAAAGTTCCCGTTGAAGAGCTCTCTCTCTCGACCAGGATTTTTACCAGGAAAGCCACCACAAGGATACTGCTTGCAGCCTTCGAATATGCACGCAAGTACGGCTACAAATCGGTTACGGTTTGCGAAAAGCCAAACGTGGTGAGAGAAACTTCAGGGCTAATGTGGAAGCTGGCAAAGGAGATACAGCAAAACTCATTTCCCGGGATCAGGCTGCTGAATACAAACATTGATGCCCAGATGATGTGGCTGACCAAGAATCCGGAGGACTATGGTGTTATCGTGGCCGGTAATATGTTCGGTGATATAGCCTCTGATGCATTTGCCGGACTGATCGGAGGTTTGGGATTTGCATGCAGTGCCCAGTTCTCATCAGACGGAATTGCTGTTTTTGAGCCGACACATGGATCGGCTCCAAAATATGCAGATTACAAAGTGTCAATTATCAATCCCATAGCAATGATTGAATCAGCTTG
>CAYNGW010000207.1:0-3755 GCA_964396955.1 uncultured Rikenellaceae bacterium
ATGCAGATTACAAAGTGTCAATTATCAATCCCATAGCAATGATTGAATCAGCTTGTATGATGCTTGATCATCTGGGTGAAAAGAAGATATACCAATCGATCCGCAAGGCAATTGCTGATGTGATCAGAGAGGGCAGGGTAAGGACCTATGATATGATGAAGATGCAGGGCAGTCCTGAGGTCATTAATAACGGTGCTGCATCCACAGTTCAGATGACCGATTCAATAATTGCAGGATTGAAGTAATAATACCGATTGGAAATGACGGAAAAGGTTAAGAAATTATGGCCGGAGCTTGAATGGATCCAGGATCAGTCGCTCAGGGAAAAAACAGCCAGAACGTGGGAGCTTGCCCTTGAAAAGAGTGTACTAACCGCTGAGGATCTGGAGCGTATCCCTTTTACTCTGCTGTGCGGTCCGGATATGAAGGTGAGCTTTATGTCCCACAAGAGGTGCGTTGTCCATCTCGCCAGGGAATGCGGTGAAAAGATAATTCAATTCTTTGGCAGTGATCTGCCCGTAAATATGGATGTCCTGATATCAGGTGCCATACTTGCAGATGTTGGCAAGCTGCTGGAATACGAGCTTGACAAAGATGGAAGGGCTTTTCAGGGGAAGTACGGGCAGTACCTGCGGCATCCCTTTTCAGGAGTATCACTTGCTGAAGAGTGCGGTGTCCCTGCTGAAGTGTGTCATATAATAGCAGCACATGCCCATGAGGGCGATCTGATAAAAAGAACTACCGAGGCATATATCGTGTATCATGCCGACTTCATGACATTTGAACCGTTTAAAAGCAGGTTGAAGTAATTGTCACCCCAGCTTCATCTTTTCGACTTCCTCTATATTCCTTTCGTTTGTAACTGCCTTGGCTTCAGACGTATACAGAAAGTCAATAAGATCCTGGTACCTGTCCATGATCTTGCCTCTGACAATTTTCATTACAGAGTTCATCAGGCCGTTTTCTTCTGTGAATCCCTCGTCGAGGATGCCAATTGCGACAGGCAGCCACCTTTGCGGGAATATCTTTCCGTATTTCCCGCTTGTCCGGTATTCATTGACCTCGTTTTCGATAAGCGTTAAAACTGCCTTTTTCCCATCTTCAGAGGCGGCGATGAGATTCTTTTCTTCAAGGTAAAGCTTGAGTGCTTGCTGGTTCGGCACCACAAGAGCAACTGTATATGGCTTCTGGTTGTTGTAAAGCATGCACTGGTCAATGTACTTTGATTGTTCAGTTATCGTCTCTTCTATACCTTCCGGGCTGAATTTCTCACCATCATCAGCAATCAGAAGACTCTTGAATCGGCCAAGAACATAGAGGTAACCATCCTTGGACATATAACCCATATCACCTGTATGGAGCCATCCATCTCTTATTGTATCTTTTGTTGCAGTCTCATTTTTCCAATATCCGTGCATCACATTTCCTCCCTTGATGACTATTTCACCTTTCTCACCGGTTGGCAATTCACGTCCCTCTTCATCACATATCTTAAGGTCCATATTATTGACAAGCACACCTGATGAACCCAGTTTGTGCCTTGCTGTTGAATTGGACGATATGGTTGGTGATGCTTCGCTCAATCCGTATCCCTGGTACATTGGAATGCCAAGGGCATAGAAGAACCTCTGAAGCTCAATATCCAGGAGAGCACCACCGCCAATGAAATAGTCAAGCTCACCTCCATATGCTTCACGGATTTTGGAGAAGATGATCTTATCATAAAGATTAATCAGCGGTTTCTTAAGCTTTTGAAGTCCCCTTCCTTTGTTCCATCCCTCTTTATAGTATGAATAGGATATTTTCAGTGCATGATTAAAAAGCATTTCGGTCACAATGCCTTTTTCCCTGATCCCCTTTTCAATATTTTTCCTGAAATTTTTGGCAATAGCGGGGACACTCATAAGAAGATTCGGTTTGATCTCTTTCAGGCACACGGGAAGGTTTCTGAGAGTTTCCATCGGTGTTTTGCCTGTTTTGACTGAAGCAATGCTTGCCCCTTTTCCCATGAAGGCGAAAATTCCGCACGTATGAGCGAATGAGTGATCCCATGGCAGGATAAGAAGGGTTTTATATAATGGAGGAATGTCCATAAGGCTATAAGCCTGGTAGACATTTGTCACATAATTGCCGTGTGTCAGGATAATGCCTTTGGGGTCTGCTGTTGTTCCTGATGTATAGCAGATATTGGCAAAATCAGAAGGAGTAATACCTTTGAAAATTTCTTCGAATTTTGCCATGTTTTCCTTTGATTCGAGCCATTCCCTGCCGATTTTTCTTACCTCATTGAAATGGATCTCGTTAGGGGCATACTCTTCCTGTGTGTCAAAATGAATTATTTTTTCAATAAACCGGCAATCCTTGATAATCTCCTTAATCTTCTGGAATTGTATTGATGAGGTTAAGATCATCCTTGATTCTGAATGATTGAGCCGGAACTTGATTTCTTCCGGATTAAGTTTGGTTGATAAGGGTACATTGAACGCTCCGGTATATAAAATGCCAAGTTCACCTATGACCCAGCTGTTGCGTCCTTCGGAGATCAGACTCAGCCTGTCGCCTTTTTTAAGACCCATGGTTATCAATCCTGCAGCAAATTCATAAACCTGTTTTTTTGTTTCGCCATAAGTGGTTCCTTCATATTTATCTGCCGGTTTTTCCCACAGATAAACATTGTCGCGGAACTTCTCAACGCTCTCTTCAAAAAATTGGATTATTGATTTCATCTGTTCAGCTTTTATGATAATCTTATTTTCAGAAGTCTAATATACAAAATCCCTGTTATTTAAATTGTACTTTCAGTTTTAATATCATTTGGAATGATTTTCAATATTTTGTATATTTGAATATTGTCATGTTTAAATTATTGGAAAACAATTATTTATAATACTTAAACTTTTAAATATGAGACATTTAACGGCTTTTATCCTGATCCTCTTGCTGGCAACTCTTTCAGGCTGCAAGTATTTCAAGGGGAAGAAATTATTTGGCAAAAAGGCCCGCGAAACAGAGATCCTGAAGGCAAGGCAGGACAGCATCAGGGTTGCAGATTCGATCATGAAGGTTCTGGAACGTCTGAAAGCCATTGAAGAAGCCAGGCTTGATTCAATACGTCTGGCAGAGGAGACGAGAGCATGGGAACTGAAGAATAAGTATAATATCATCGTGGGTAGCTTTATCACTCCTGAATATGCCAGGAACCATGCTGAGACTTATCGTCAGAACGGTTATGATTCCAGGATAATCAAAATGGAGGGCGGCAGGTTTGACCTTGTATCCGCTGAAGCCCATGAAAGCTTCAGGAAGGCTGTCGCACGCCTCCAGCAATTCCAGGATACAGTTGAAATAGGTGCCTGGCTGTATATAATGAAATAGAGACTATTTTCTGAATATTGTTTCTTCCCTGTCAGGACCAACGGAAACCATGGTTACTGGCAATCCTGTTTCATTCTCTATAAATCCGATATATTTTTTGAGGTTTTCAGGAAGATTACCATAATCCCTTATTCCTGAAATATCCTCTTTCCAGCCGGTCATCTCCTTAAAAACAGGCTCTACAGGTGAACTGTCAAAAGGAATTTCAAGGCACTCTTGTCCTGCCGACAGGTATGAAACACATACTTTAACAGAATCAAATCCTGACATTACATCACTCTTTGTCATAAAGAGCTGAGTGACTCCGTTAATCATGATCGCATATTTCAGTGCAGGCAGATCGAGCCAGCCGCACCGGCGCGGGCGTCCCGTGGTTGAAC
>CAYNGW010000208.1:0-3741 GCA_964396955.1 uncultured Rikenellaceae bacterium
TCGGAATGAAAATACCCTGGCATAACAGTATCGAGATCTATAATGCAAAGCGATTTATCATTCTTATCAAAAAGAATGTTATTGAATTTGGTATCGTTATGAGTTATCCTTATGGGGATTCTGCCTTCCCTGCCAAGCTTATGGATGATTTTCATATCATCCGATCTCTTTATTATGAAGTCTGTTTCATTTACTGTTTCCCCGGCTCTTCCCACAGGATCCTCTTTCAGGATTCTGAAAAAAGTATCAAGCCTCTTTTCTACATCGTGGAAAGACGGAATGGTCTCAAAAAGAGGTTTGCCGGGCAGATCTGCAAGCAGAGCCTGGAAACGGCCAATGGCTTTACCTCCCTCAAAAGCCTTGTCTGGCGAATCCGCTATATCATACGAACGGTGGTTCGCGATGAATATAAACATTCTCCAGGAGTTGCTGTATCTGTCAGTGATCCAGCTTTTGCCATCTTTAGCCGGCATCATCTGAAGGCATTCCCTTTTAATGTCGGAGCCGGGAATTGCTGATATTTTTTCCCGGAGATGAACAGTGACTCTTTCGATGTTGTCCTGAAGCTCAGGGATATTTCTGAATACTTTATTATTCAGTTTTTGCAGTAAATAATCATTCTTTACCTGTTCGGCAGTCTTGATATAAAAAGTCTCATGTATATGTCCGCTGCCGAACGGCTCGCCGTTTAAAAACGTGCCATCTGAGGCAAAGCATTCAAACAGATCCTTCAGATCATGTTCCATTTTTTAGTCCGATTTTGTGTCCTAAAAATGCATAATACATTATGACAAGGTAACATGGAATACACATCCAGTATGCTGATTGTGTGGAGAAAACAACTGCAAGTTTACCATAGAGCAATGGTAAAAGAGCGCCGCCTGCGATTGCCATGATCAGCATGGCAGATGCTGTTTTTGTAAATTTCCCCAGTCCGTTAAGTGCTAATGGCCATACTGCTGGCCAGACAAGAGCATTGGCCAGACCCATAAGGGCAACGAAAAGCACGGTAAGGGGAAGCATCAGCTGAAGAGGCTTTAATGTCACAAGGTCTATAAATGGCATGGTACAAACAACGCCGGCAGGTGTCAGTACAGCCCCCAGTGCGAAAACAACACCAAGTATGGTGCATAATTTCAGTGCATTATGCTGTTTAATGTATTTAGGGATGAGAATAATGCCCATTATGTAACCTATAATCATACCGAGCATGGTCAGCGATGTATAATACTTTGCCGAATCCATAGGGATACTCAGTGATTGTCCATATCGTATAATGGTATCACCTGCGATAACCTCCACTCCTACATAAAAGAAAAGAGCAATGACTCCTAAGATCAAATGAGGAAATTGCCAAATGCCGGTTTTTTTTACATTGGCCACACCAACAGATTCATCCTCAGCACCGGTATCAACTTCAGGGAGATGGGCAAATTTCAGCAGGAGTCCCAGGAGCACCAGTATTATTGCCATAACTATATATGGCATGATAACTCTTTGTGCCATCTCGTCGAGAAGCGAAGCACGGGTTGCTGCATTTGCAGCCTGTGCCAGCTTTTCTTCAAGAATATGAGAGTCTTTCAGAATAATGCTGGCGAGGATGATTGGGGCAATGACCCCGGCAAACTTGTTTGCGATACCCATTATGCTGATCCTTTTTGCAGCACTTTCAGGGGGTCCTATAATTGTAATATACGGATTAGATGCTGTTTGAAGCAGTGCCAGTCCGGTTCCCCCGACAAAGAGGCCTGTGAGGAAAAGGGAAAATGTCCTGGTCATAGCGGCCGGAATGAATATCAGTGCTCCAACGGCCATTATCCATAATCCGATAGACATTCCATTCTTGAATCCTGTTTTTTTCAGCAACGCCGATGAAGGCAGTGCCATTACAAAATAGGAGATATAGAATGCGAATGTTACAAAATAAGCCTGAAAATCATTCAGTTCACAGGCAGTCCTGAGAAACGGAATCAGGATCCCGTTAAGCCATGTGACAAAGCCGAAAATGAAGAAGAAGAGACCGATAATCGTAATTGAAAAGATATAATCCTTCCTGCTTATCACATTTGATGAAGTATTGTCTGCCAAAGTATTCTGGTTTCCCGATTAGTATTTAAAGATGCTCTCAAATCTAGTCTTTTTATACTATGCTGCAAAGGAATTATTTACAGGTTTTACCCTTTTGCGCTTTTTTCACGCGATTTTGTTCCGAGGTATCCTCCATGATGCCGTTTCGCATAATCCTCAGCCCTGAATCCTATCTTCTCCATCAGGATCACAACAAGGGCATCGCCAATAACCGTAAATACAGTAGTGGAGGTGGTTGGTGTAAGTCCAAGAGGACACACCTCGGAAGGGGCTCCTGTGAGTATAAAACAATCGGATTTCTGTGCAAGAGGACTATCGGGATTACCGGTTATCACGATGACAGGTACTGAGGGAAACAGGTTATTCTTAAGATCAATCAGCTCAATGATTTCGCGGGTTTTGCCTGAATTGGATACTGCAAGGATAACATCATTCTGCTGCAGGATTCCAAGATCCCCATGCTGTGCCTCACTAGGATGCAGAAATATTGATGGTGTGCCTGTTGAGCTGAATGTGGTTGCAATATTGTGAGCTATCTGACCTGCCTTACCCATCCCGGACGTAACAAGCTTGCCGTTTTTCCTGTGCACATGATCATAAATAATTTCAACAGCTTTTACAAAGCTTCCTGTTACGGGTATTTTCTTTATGGCAGATGCCTCATTATCAAATATCTGCCTGATCTTTTTTTCCATAATTGTCTTATAATTAAACGAATGTCAAAGTTATTAAAAAACTGTTGAAAGCGACAGCAATAGTTTTATTGAATTAATTAAAGTTATTATATTTTTGTTTTCATTTAAGAAAGGAACAAAGCAAACAATGGAAAATGCTGATCAGGTTTCTCGTATGGATTTACCTTCACGCAGGTACCAGACCTATGCGGTAATAACGGCATTCTGTTCATTGCTGGCTATTGTAGATTTTGCTTTGTATGGCTTGCCTTTCTTCTACGATTTTAAGTGGCTTTTACCGGGGCATTAATCATTTCATTTCTGCCAAAGCTGAGAAAAGAAATAAAAGCAGATTGATCTGATTATCACGCTTTAGCTGGAGCGGGGAATATTAATGATGACAGTTTTTTTGCGTTGGTGAAATTATTGTAGTATTTAATTAAAATACTCTCACGGGAAGCAATCATTTCTCCTGTAAATGGCTGCTGCATCAGTGAATTGATCTTTTCTTTCATCGACTCGCCGGAGTCTGCAATATGACAAAGCGTTTCAAGCCAGGTTCCATTTATCATTTTTTCGTTTACAAGACAATGTCTGCCTGTGCAGAGTGCCATAAGAAGTTTTAGTTTTAATCCATTGATTACCCACGCAGGGAGAATGTTAATGTGGGCATTAGTGATCAGCTTCACCATGTTTTCATTATCCGGATTTGGTATAATGCTGATATTCTTATAAGGTGATGCTTTAACCGTCAGACGTTTTGGAGGATTTTTACCTGCTATAATACAAGGATATGGTACCCTGGAAAAAATCCCGGATATAAGAAATTCTGCTATGGCAATATTTTCACTTACAGAAAGGTTGCCGTGATAAAGACAGTATTCGCCAGTGCCAGGCTGACTATCAATTTTGCCTGACTGATGAAATGGCAGGATAAGTTCAGAATTATGGTATTTGTTCCCGAAATATTCGTAGTCGC
>CAYNGW010000209.1:0-3701 GCA_964396955.1 uncultured Rikenellaceae bacterium
TACGAAGGTGACAACGGAAGAGCTGTTTATTTTGATACAAAGGAAAAGGTGGGAAATTTGCTTATTTCCAATAGCCAGTTTATTTACGGAATTTTGGATAAAACAGAGAATAATACATGGATAATTGTTGAACAGGCACCTTTTTTTGCCGGACCAGGCAGAGTTGAGACAGAGCTTCAGCTGTATAATATTCCTGAATCAAGGCAAATTGATCCTTCTTATTCACTCTATGGAAGCAGTTTTGAGAAGAGGGACGGTAAGGATTGCCTGGTAATTTCTACCGGAGACGGCACAGAAGAAATTATAGTTCCGCTGGCTGATCTGCTGGAAAAAGCAAAGTCTGTCAGTCCGGAAAAACCTGAAACAGTCTCTGAACCTGAGGAAGAAACCCTGCAGGAAACAGCAGAGAAAAGTGTACCGGTTACTGAACTTGAGACAGTCGTTCTGTTAAAGCTTGGCACAAAGGAAAATGAGATCGGCCAGGGGATGGCGGATAAACAGCTTGATGGCGGAAGATTTATTTATGCTGTACCTTCTTTTGCCGCTTTTGAAAATCAGCTTTTTATAGTAGATGCCATTAATTTCAGAGTACTGGTTTATGATTATTCCGGAAATTTTGTGAGAAAAATAAGCTATCCCGAAAAATCTGAAAACGGATCCGTGAATGTGGTAATGGATATTTGTGTCGATAAGGGAGTATTGTACCTCGCTGCAACCTATTCAAATGTAGTTTATATGGTAGATTCTGAAACTGAGGATATTATTGAGATTATTACCGGATCCGATACAGAAAAAGGGAAATTCAAATATCTGGATATTCTCGCACTTGATCATGAGAAGAATCTCTTAATATCTGATTATGAGTACAATATACTTTATGTTTACAAAAAGGATGTGGATGGCATGCATCTTTTGAGAAGCTTTCCCTATACAGAGAAAGATCAGTTTGTATTTGATACCGAAGGAAAGAACTATTCGACTGCATCAAGCGGACAGGAAGTGACAGTATCTGATTCACAGGGAAATGTTATCGGCAGTTACATGTACAAATATCCATCCGGCCATTCGCATATAATTGATGTTGACGACAATAATGTCATTTATATCCAGACTTTTGAATCCCAGTCTCCTGACGCCCAGACAGATGAAGGTTCATACCTTAAAGTAATGCAACAGGATGGCACTATTCTGAATGATTATCCCGTACCCGTGTGGCCTGGAGGACCAATGACAAAATATATTGTTGTCGATGAACAGGGAAATATTTTTGTCGCTGAATATGATTTTACCGGATCAGCTGATACAGAATCACAGGATGTTCCTCCTACAGGATTACTGATCAGTAAAGCAGAATAAGAAATGAAAACAAGAGTGCTCTCATTTCTTTATTTCCTTACAGGAATCTTATTCATCATTCTGGAGGGACATTCTTCTTCCCTGACAGAGCTTATATTTAAAACTCTCATTATACCATGGCTAATTATAATCTTCATAATTAACCTAAAACCGTTTGCCATCCGGCTCAATATTCTCATGCTTGCAGGGCTCCTTTTTTCATGGGCCGGAGATATTATCCTGCAGTTTTCATTTGTTCCGGGTCTTGTCTTTTTCCTGATGGCACATGTAATGTATCTTGTTGCTTTCTTCCTGACACCTGGCAAAAATGTAATTTTCACCAGCCGGTTCTATCTGCTGATACCTTTATTACTCTATGGTGCAGTCCTGGTTTACTTTCTATATAATGATCTTGGAGATATGCGATTGCCTGTTTTGATCTATGCAATTGTGATCCTTACCATGCTTGCCGGGGCAATTAACAGGCTGAAGAAAGTAAACAGGATCAGTTACTATTTTGTCCTTACAGGAGCAGTTTTATTTGTTCTCTCTGATTCGGCTATTGCTGTCAATAAGTTCAGCTGGGATTTTGATTATTCAGGGGTTGTGATAATGTCAACATATATCGTTGCTCAATACCTGATAACAATTGGATATATTAAACAGATCAGGGAAACCACTGTATAAATCCCGGCAAATCCGGAATCCGGAAAATATTTAAAATATTTCAGGGACTTTTTCGTCTATGGTAGTAAAGATCCTTTGAAATGAGTCCAAAAGAATCGGAAAAAATCACAGCTGCCTTTAATGAAGAGCATAAACGTTTGCTCGGCTATATAAGGAACAGGATTCCCGACAGGATTGAGGCTGAGGATATTCTGCAGGATGTCTTCTACCAGTTAACCATTGGATTCAGTGATATAAGGAAAATTGAAAACCTGACAGCATGGCTCTACAGGGTGACGGATAACCGTATCACCGATCTGTTCCGCAAGAAAAGACCGATAATCCTTAACTACAAAGAAAATGTATCGGAAGGTGAAGAGGGGTCCCTGATGCTCGAGGAAATATTGCCATCAGCCGGAACAACTCCCGACGATGAGGAGATCAAGGAGATGATATGGGAAATCATCGAGGAGACGCTGTCGGAATTGCCTGAAGAGCAGAGAAGCGTTTTTGTTGAAAACGAGTTTGAGGATAAAAGCTTCAAAGAGATATCTGAAAAAACCGGTGTCGGAGTCAATACCCTCATCTCGCGTAAACGTTACGCTGTGCTTGCTCTCAGGGAGAACCTTGAAGAATTGTATAAACTATTAAAAAATCATTAGTATGAAAGCATTAACTGTATTAAAGTATGTAGGTTTCGGAATTCTTGGCGTTGGTTTCATGATAGGTGTGATATTCGGTGTTCAGGCCCTCTGGAACTGGCTGGTCCCGGTACTATTCAATGGACCGGTCCTGACCTTCTGGCAGACTGTCGGATTATTCTTCCTGTCAAAGATCCTTCTTACCGGCATTGCACCAGGGCCTCAGCATAGTCATGATAAAAAGTGGAAGAAAAAATTCCAGGAAAAATGCAAGCAAAAAGCTGGAGAAGAACAGAATATTGTAACTGCTGAACAGGTTTAATATGAAACCGGAAAACAGAGGCAGCAGAGTATGTCCCGTTGAACTGGCAGGCAGCTTTGACAGTTCCTTAAGACGGGTATTTCAGAATCCCCGGAGGATATTAAAACCATATATCCGGCCGGGGATGACTATCCTCGATCTCGGTTGTGGTCCCGGTTTCTTTGCCGTTGAAATGGCAAAGATCCTTGACGGCTCCGGGAAAGTAATCGCAGCTGATCTTCAGGAAGGTATGCTTGAAAAGGTAAAAATAAAAATCAGGGATACCCCCCTTGAAAATAAAATCGAGCTGCATAAATGCGAAACTGACAGGATCGGTGTAACTTCTCGTGCAGATTTTGTTCTGGCATTTTATGTGGTTCATGAGATTAAGGACCATTTAAGGCTCTTTGAAGAATTAAAATCAATATTGCAGCCGGATGGAAAAATCTTAATTATAGAACCGGGATTTCATGTTTCCCGCAAATCTTTCGAAGAAATGATCAGAAAGCTTTTGGGCAGCGGCTTTGAAGTTACTGCCAGACCGAAAAACCTTTTCAGCCGTTCTGTACTGGCACAAAAAGTCTGAATCTCATTCCCCTTCAAACTCCATGATATATTATCCCGCAGATCATTGATCATGCGGGATTTTCATTATCTGATATTTTTTATTATTACCTTTAATGTACAAGTGTATCCGGAAAGTACCTGAACAAAATAATGAACAAAGTAATAGCTATAATACTTTTTGTATTAATTAA
>CAYNGW010000210.1:0-3691 GCA_964396955.1 uncultured Rikenellaceae bacterium
AATAGTCCCGTTTGGGACGACCTGTTTGTAGAAAAAGGTATTTGATTTTAATTTTAAGCTCCGTAGGAGCGGTCTGTTAATCTATTCCAGGATTTGAATGAGAAATAAATTTCCCATTATCTTTGCCCGATCCAAATTAACAAGACATGCTGAAAGTATTTGAACATCCGCTGATAACACATAAACTCACCCAGCTCCGCCGTAAAGAGACTGAAACAAAGGATTTCCGGTATAACCTTAGCGAGATCGCAGCGCTGATGGCCTATGAAATAACACGGGACCTTCCCATGAAAGAGGCCGATGTTGTGACTCCAATAGGCAGATGCAAAACCCTGGAGCTTGCCGGTACTGTTGTACTTATTCCTGTCCTGAGAGCTGGACTGGGAATGGTGGAGGGCATAACCAACCTCATCCCCGATGCAAAGGTGGGACATATAGGAATATACCGGGATCATGAGACTCTGAAGCCAATGATATACTATTCCAAATTACCTGATAATCTTTCAGATGCAGTCATCATGGTGCTTGATCCTATGCTGGCAACAGGAGGAAGCGCTTCAGCTGCCATTACTGCAATCAAGGAAAGCGGCGCAAAGAAGATCAGGCTTGTATGCATTATCGGAGCACCGGAAGGGGTAAAAAAAATAGAAGAAGATCATCCTGATGTTCAGATCTACCTGGCGGGACTGGATGAAAAGCTGAATGAAATCGGATATATTGTTCCAGGTCTGGGGGATGCAGGTGACAGGCTATTCGGAACATAATAAAGACAAGACTAATATTAGTAAACCAAAGGGCACGGATTTCAAATCCGCACCAGTAATTCTTTTTCTTGCCTTTGAACCGTTGTACCTTTGCACCATTGTGCCTCTATATTATAAAAACATTTCTTAATTTCGGCTGTTTTTTTAAAAGATGGCAGAAACTAACGTCATAGAAGTCAGGGAGGTCTGGAAATCGTTTAAGACGGTACAGGCAGTGAAAGGGATCAGCCTGAATATTCCGAAAGGACAGTTTGTTGCTCTTCTCGGACCAAACGGAGCCGGTAAGACAACGCTTGTGGAGATGATCGAAGGGATTCAGAAACCCGACAGTGGCGACATTACCATAATGGGCAGGCACTGGAAAGGAAATGAAGATTATCTCCATCGGATAATAGGGCTTTCTCTTCAGGAGACAAGGTTCATCGATAAGCTCAGGGTTACTGAAACACTTCAGCTTTTTGCCAGCTTCTTTAATCTGGGGAAAAAGAGAGTTGATGAAATAATTGACATCATAGGACTTGAAGACAAAAAGAGATCCTATGTTGTAAATCTTTCAGGAGGACAAAGGCAACGGCTGGCAATAGGCATTGCGCTTATAAATACTCCTGCAATCCTCCTTCTTGATGAACCGACTACAGGACTCGATCCCAATGCCCGGAGAGAGATCTGGGATATTCTCAGGAAGCTTAAGAAGATGTCGGAGACTTCTATGATCCTGACGACTCATTACATGGAGGAGGCTGAAAAACTCTGTGATCATATTATTATTCTCGACAATGGAGTGATCCTGCGTGAAGGCACCCTTGATCAGCTGCTGGTGGAAAGTAAAACACTTGATGACCTGTTCGTTTCCCTGACAGGAAGGAGGATCTATGAATAAGATTCTCAGGATAAACCAGTTATGGTATCTTTTCCTGGCCCACTTCCGTGAAATAATCCGGGAGCCGGGAGTTGTTTTCTGGGGAATAGTTTTCCCGATACTCATGTCGCTTGGCCTTGGACTGGCATTCACAAAAAAAGGGGATGTATTGCGTAAGGTGGCAGTGATCAGACCTGATGAAATATCACTCTCTGACTCCTCGGCAATTTTTTATTTCCTCAACAATAAGTGTGAAAAAAATCTCTCCGGAGAAGAAGATGACTTTAAATGGCGGTTTGAAATCAGGGATGACAAGCTCGGCAATTCTCTCTTCCTCTTTTATGAGCTCGGATGGAATGATGCGATGGTACTGCTTAAAAGAGGCACTGTCAATCTTATTCTGTACAATAATAATGGCAGCACTGAATATCATTTTGATCCGGTGAATTCAGATGCAGAACTGACTTACCTGAAACTCAGCTCTGCAATTGGCTCAGGTGAGATTCTCCCCATAGGCAATACTGCTGAAATAAAGCCTCTTACAGTAACCGGAACAAGGTACATTGACTTCCTGATACCCGGACTGATAACCATGGGCGTGATGATGTCGACAATGTGGGGCATCAGTTATGGGATAATTGAGAAACGATCAAAAAAGCTCCTCCGCCGCCTGGTTGCTACTCCAATGAAAAAATCCCATTTTCTTATTGCACTCATAACTGTCAGGATTGCAATGAATTTCATAGAAGCAATTACAATAGTCCTGTTTGCTCTTCTCGCCTTCAGCATGACGATCCAGGGAAGTATTTCAGCCATGATCCTCCTGTTTCTTGCGGGGAATATCGCTTTTGCCGGCATAGCGGTGTTTGTCTCCTCCCATACTTCAAACACTGAAGTCGGAAACGGCCTTATTAACTTCATTGTAATGCCTATGATGGTGCTGTCAGGAATCTTTTTCAGCTATTATAATTTCCCCGAATGGAGCATACCTGTAATTCAGAAATTTCCGCTTACTATGCTGACCGACGGAATAAGAAGCATCTTCAATGAAGGAGCTGGATTTTCTGAAATTACATTACCAACTGTTATACTTACAGCCACCGGGGTGGTTTTCTTTGCCGCCGGATTGAAGATCTTCAAATGGCAATAAATTTCTTTCCCGTTTCATGCAACAATTGGTTTTTCTTTCTGTCTTTAATCCGGAAACATGTTAAAGAAATAAATTAAGGAAGAATATGAAAAACCTGAAGTATTTTACAGCTGTAGTTCTTTGCCTCGTCATAAGTGCCTGTGTCAACGGACAGTGGCGCAAAACGGTTTATGGTGACGGCAATGTTGTAAAGAAAGATAGGACAGCCGGATCATTTTCCGGGGTGAGAGTCAGTACCGGGATTGATGTGTTTCTTTCCCAGGGTGATAAAATGAGTCTTTCCGTTGAAGCCGACGAAAATCTCCATGAATATATACTTACTGAAATCAAGGATGATGTCCTTCATGTTTATACTGAAGTAAATATCCGTAAAGCTGAAATGAAGAGGGTGTATGTATCGATGAAAGAGATCGATTACCTGAGCACGAGCAGTGCAGGCGATCTCATCGGGGAAACTCCCGTCAGGTCAGATAACCTGAGGCTGAATGCCAGCAGTGCAGGTGACATAAAACTCGAAGCTTATGCAAAGAATGTTGAAGTTGACATAAGCAGTTCAGGCGATATGACCCTTACAGGGGAAGCTGATATTCTTAAAGGAGATCTCAGCAGTGCAGGCGACCTGAATGCTTATGACTTTAAAGTGAGAGAGGCCGATATTGACGTTTCCAGTGCCGGGGATGCCGATATTTATGTGACTGAGAGGCTCAGGGCAAGTGCATCAAGCGCAGGCAACATTAATTACAAGGGCAATCCTAAATACCTTGATGCCCATTCTTCCAGCGCAGGAGGCATACACAGCAGGTAATTTTCATTAAATATATAATTCCCTTTTTATTATGAACCGTCAGGGTCATCCCTGACGGTTTTTTGTTATTTTTGTACTATACCTGAAGTACATGAAAATCTTAATTATATGAA
>CAYNGW010000211.1:0-3689 GCA_964396955.1 uncultured Rikenellaceae bacterium
CAGGAAGCACGGAAAAAGCAGTATAGCCGCAAACAGGCGGAAAAGCAGCATTCAAAAGGCAAGCTCACTGCCCATGAACGCATAAGTCTTCTCTTCGACTCCGGAACTTTTGAGGAAATCGATGCATTCGTTACTCCTGCCAATCAGCCTGTAGAATTCGGTAAAGTTGAAAGGACTTACGGCGATGGAGTAATCGTCGGCCATGGCAAAATAAACGGGCGCCTGGTCTTCGCTTATGCCCAGGATTTCACGGTAATGGGAGGATCTCTTGGCTTTATCCATGCACGGAAAATTGCCAAGATCCAGGAGATGGCCCTTAAAATGGGCTCTCCGATCATAGGTATGATGGACTCCGGTGGCGCGAGGATTCAGGAAGGTGTCGCCAGCCTTGCAGGATATGCATCCATATTCCATAATTGCATCAGCTCTTCAGGTATAATCCCTCAGATTGCCGTAATAATGGGTCCGTGCGCCGGTGGTGCTGTCTACTCCCCTGCCCTTATGGATTTTACTTTCATGGTAAACCATACAAGCTATATGTTCGTCACCGGACCGAATGTGGTTAAAGAGGTTCTTAACGAGGATGTTACATTCGACCAGCTTGGCGGTGCCGAAGTACATGCCCGTAAGAGCGGCGTAACTCACATGATATATGATGATGAAGAAAACACTATACTTGCACTGAAGAAGTTCCTTTCTTACCTGCCTTCCAATAACGTTGAAAATCCGCCAGTTGTAGCTGATGATGGATCTGTTCCGGATGTAAATAAGAAATTAAGGGATATCGTACCCGATGATCCAAACAAGCCTTACGATGTCAAGGATGTAATTCAACTTGTAGTCGACAGAAACAGCTTCTTTGAAACGGCAGAGCTTTATGCCCCAAGCCTGGTAACAGGCTTTGCCAGGTTAAAAGGAAAGACAATTGGAGTTGTTGCAAACCAGCCTAAAGTTCTTGCAGGCGTCCTTGATATTGACTCATCAACTAAAGGCGCCAGGTTTATCCGCTTCTGTGATGCCTTCAATATTCCCATTCTCACTTTCGAAGATGTACCCGGGTTCCTTCCCGGCACAAACCAGGAACATGCAGGCATCATCAGGCACGGTGCAAAACTGCTGTTTGCATACAGCGAAGCCACTGTTCCAAGAATAACAATTATATTAAGAAAAGCATACGGTGGAGCTTTCATCGTGATGAACAGCAAGAGCCTGGGGGGTGATTTCAGTTTTGCATGGCCAACGGCCGAGATTGCAGTTATGGGACCTGACGGGGCTGTGGCAATACTCTATCGCAAGGAGCTTGCCGAATCGAAAAATCCTGCAGAGATGAAAAAAGAACTTGTCAAGAAATACCGTGATAAAATAGCAAATCCCTTTATTGCTGATGAACTCGGATATATTGACGAGGTCATTGATCCGGCAGTAACAAGGAAAAAAATTATCTCTGCATTCGCTGCCCTGAGCAACAAATGGGTAAAGGTGCCGGCAAGGAAACATGGGAATATGCCTCTGTAACGGCACAACGGTGCAATGGTGCAACGGTACAAGGGAAGAAAAAATGACCGCAAGTTGAGGAGCGAAGCGACTCGGGAATTGCACGATTGCATGATAAATTAGAAATATGAAAATTCAAAAGATACTGATAGCCAACAGAGGTGAGATCGCGATCCGGATCATGAAGACAGCGCGTATGATGAAGATCAGAACGGTAGTCATCAAGACCGCGGTTGAACCCAATGCCATGTATCTTTCATTCGCTGATGAGATCTATGATAATACTGAAGACATCTCTGAAATACCTGTATTTCTCGATATTGAAAAGCTTATCTCAATAGCTCGTAAAACAAAAGCCAATGCTGTTCACCCGGGCTATGGATTCCTGGCCGAAAACGCCTACTTCGCACAAAAATGCCTGGAGAACAAGATAATATTTATAGGGCCTTCTCCTGATGCTCTTTACAAAATGGGCAACAAAACAATTGCACGAAGACTGGCAATGAAAAACGGTATACCCATGGCAATGGGAAGTGAAGGGAATATTTCCAATGAAGAAGAGGCTGTTGAAATAGCCGATAAAATAGGATATCCGGTAATCATCAAAGCTGCATCAGGCGGCGGTGGCAGAGGAATGAGGATAGTACGTAAGGCTGAAGAGATGGAAAGGATGTTCAATATTGCCAGCAAGGAGGCTGAAAAAGCTTTTAACGACCCTTCCGTATTTATAGAGAAATATATTGAAAATCCAAAACACATTGAATTTCAAATACTTGGTGATACAAAAGGAAATGTGATCCACCTTGGGGAAAGAGAGTGTTCCATACAGAGGAAGCATCAGAAGCTCCTGGAGGAGGCACCCTCCTGTGCACTTGACAACAAGCTCAGGAAAGAGATGGGCAAAATGGCGGTAAGGATCGCAAAAGCAGTTGATTATTATTCGGCTGGAACCGTGGAGTTCCTCCTTGATTCTGAAAGGAATTTCTATTTCATGGAGATGAATACCAGGATCCAGGTTGAGCATCCCGTTACAGAGATTATTACAGGAATCGATCTAATAGAACAACAGATAAGAATTGCAAATGGTGAGGCTCTGAAATTCAGGCAGGAGGATATCAGCCTTAAGGGCTGGGCCATTGAATGCCGGATAAATGCCGAGAATGTACAGGCCGGATTTGCACCTGATCCGGGAAAAATTGAAAACCTGAGCCTGCCATCGGGTTCGAATATCAGGATAGATACGGGCATACAGGCAGGATCGTCAATTGTTTCAAGCTATGATTCCATGATCGCAAAACTGATCGTGAGCGGTAAGGACAGAAAAGAGGCAATTAAAAACTGCAAGATAGCGCTTGATAAAGTCTGGATAAAAGGTACAAAGACCACCCTCCCCTTCTTCAGAATGCTGGTCCGCAACCAGAAATTCCAGAATGGTGATTTCACAACAGCTTTTATAGAAAAAGACCTCGATAAATATTATTTTAACAGCGAATATGAAGAGATGCTCGCTGCATGGCTGGCGACAAAACTTTTTGTTGAAGAAAATCTTGAAGAAAACAGTATTCAGATTGATTTTGGAAACGGTAAAGAGATGAGTCCCTGGCTTTTAAATAAAAGAGTTAATCAGTTTTAAATCAACACGATATTAGAAATGAACGATAAGCTCCGTATAAAAAAGCTCTACACACTTTCATCAGAAAACAGGAAATTCAGTTTTTCCCTGCCTCTGAAAAACAAGATACGGATAGGGAAACGGGATTATGTCGTTCAGCTCAGGGCTGATGAAAAGCTAGGCACATATGTTTTATGGAAAAACCGGAAATATCCCGTTGAGATAGTAAGGTCGCGTCAGAATAAATACGAGATACTATTTAATGATATAAGCTACACATTTACTGTTGAAACGCCATTCTCCCTTCAGAGGATGAAGGTTCTGAAAGCAGGGAAGGGAAAAGCTGAGCAGGAATCCCTCCGTGCTCCTATGCCGGGCAAGATCATTGATGTGCTGGTAAGGGAAGGATCGACAGTCATTCGCGGCGAGCCGGTCGTGATCCTCGAAGCCATGAAAATGCAGAATGAGATCCAGTCGCCTGTCAATGGAACGGTAAAATCGGTTTTCGCCAAAGCAAATACCAATGTTATGAAGGATGATTTGCTGGTAGAAATTAAGGTTGAATAGCTCAGAGCTCAGGAAT
>CAYNGW010000212.1:0-3628 GCA_964396955.1 uncultured Rikenellaceae bacterium
ATATAAAAAAAAAGCGATCTACCCGTGAGTAAATCGCCTGAAAAATAGGTATTTATACTTATCTACTCTTGCTTTTCGTCACATTCCTCAAAGCTCTTTTTGTATTGTTCAATTGCTTTAAGGCTCATTCCCATGCTTGAGAATCCTCCGTCATGATAAAGGTTCTGCATCGTAACCTTCCTGGTAAGATCGGAAAAAAGAGCCACACAGTAATCAGCACATTCTTCAGCTGTCGCATTCCCAAGCGGTGACATTCTCTCCGAGAAGTCAACAAGTGAGTCAAATCCATGAATGCTGGTCCCTGCCGTGGTAGCTGTGGGTGACTGGGAAACAGTATTGATCCTTACCCTGCGGTCACGACCATAGATATATCCAAAGCTGCGGGCTATCGATTCCAGGAGGGCTTTAGCATCACCCATGTCGTTATAGCCTGATAGAGTCCTCTGTGCGGCAACATAGGAAAGAGCGACAACTGATCCCCATTCCTTTATTGCGTCAAGCTTGTAGGCAGTCTGCAATATCCTGTGAAAGCTCAGTGCAGATATATCAAATGTCTTCAGCATGTTTTCATAACTGGTCTGTTCATAGGGAATATCCTTTCTGACATTTGGCGACATGCCGATGGAATGAAGTATGAAGTCGAACTGCCCTCCGAAGTATTTCATGCTTTCCGTAAGCAGATTATCAATATCTTCCATTTTTGTAGCATCTGCAGTAATGACTTTGCTTCCGGTTTTTTCAGCAAGCTCATTTATTGTGCCCATTCTTATGGCAACCGGTGAGTTTGTCAGAACAAGCTGAGCCCCATGCTGCCAGGCTTTAAGGGCTACCTGCCAGGCAATTGATTTTTCATTCAGGGCTCCAAAGATAATCCCCTTCTTACCTTTTAATAACGATCCTTCCATGTTTATTTATTAATTCTTAGCAGCTTTTATCAGCTCCTTTGCATTTTTGATCGCAGTTTCAGTTATTTCGCTGCCGCTCAATAACCTGGCAACCTCAAGTATCCGTTCGTCAGGAGATAACAATTTGACCCTGGTAATTGTTGCATCCCCGGTATCATCCTTGTAAACATGATAATGTTTTGTCCCTCTTGAAGCAACCTGTGGAAGATGTGTAATGTTTACCACCTGCATGTATTTTCCCATGCCTGCCAGTATCTGTCCCACCTTATCTGCAATCTCTCCTGATACTCCTGCATCAATCTCATCGAAAATTATTGTTGGCAGATTTGTATTCTTTGTCAGCAGCGATTTAAGGCTTAGCATAACCCTTGACAATTCGCCTCCGGATGCGATCTTTGCAAGATTTTCGGGTTCCACCTGCTTATTTGCGGAAAAAAGAAAATCAGCATGATCGGTTCCTGCCGGAGTAAAATCCTTAAGACTGGTAAGTGATATCCTGAAGCGTGCATTGGGCATTCCCAGCTGTTTCAGCAGGTCGGTTATCTTCTTCTCAACGTCATGTAAAATGGCTTTCCTCTTTGCTGAAATATCTTCAGACAGTTGCTTAAGATTGTCTGTCTCTTTTTTAAGAATTGATTCAAGTTCAACCAACCGGTCATCGCTCGTGATAATGGATCTGATCAGCTTCTTTATTTCTTCCCTCTTGATTATAAGTTCATTAAGCGAACTTACACGGTGCTTCTGGATCAGAGCATAGATGGTGTCAAGCCGGTCATTAACCCGTGCAAGTCGGCCCGGATCAGCCTCAATCGCTGAAGTAAGCTTCTCGAGTTCACCTGCAATATCATTCAGCTCGACATAAGAAGATTCTGTCCGGTTAAGTATATCTTCTCCCTGGGGCAGAAATGCCTTTATTTTTGCCAGGTTGATCCTGGCATCCCTGAGCGAGGCGAGTATCGAATTTCCATCAGATGAAAAGAGATCTGAAGCCGTGCCAAGGGCAAGTTTTATCTCCCCGGCATGGCTCAGAAGCTCCTGTTCCTTCTCAAGTTCTTCCTGCTCTCCCTCAATAAGCTTAGCATCCTCAAGCTGATTGAGCTGGAACTGGTAATATTCAAGGTCGGCTTTATTCCTGTCAGCTTTATCCTTTACTTCAGTATACTCCTTTTTGAGGCTGCGGTATTTGTGATAAGCCGTCCTGTATTCATCTTTAAGTTTTATTGTTCCCGCAAAAGAATCAATGACATTGAGCTGGAATGAATTATCGCTCAGCATAAGCGTCTGGTGCTGCGAATGTATATCTATCAGACGGTCTCCAAGTTCCTTCAGCAGGTTTACCGTGACAGGGGTATCATTGATAAATGCCCGTGATTTGCCGGCAGGGTTAATTTCTCTTCTTAATATCGTAACAGGCTCATAATCAAGCTCATTAGAAGAATAAAAATCGGAGAGGTCATACTCATCGATTCTGAATGTACCTTCCACAACGCATTTCTCATTTTTTTCCAGGAGCACGGATGTATCTGCCCTGTTCCCGAGTATCAGCGACAAAGCACCAAGAAGAATTGTTTTTCCTGCTCCCGTTTCACCGGTAATGATAGTCAGCCCCTCTTCAAGTTCAACGTCCAGATCCTTGATAAGCGCATAGTTTTGAACGTACAGTTTAATGAGCATGACCGGGTACTATGGTTAATTAGATGCAGTGATCTTCTCATATTTTGACTTGTTGGCAGGATCGATCTCGGTAAGTATCTGCACAACCCTGCTTTTCTCCTCCGGGAATGCCCCGGTGAAAATATTTATCACCTCGTCGGATTTCGCTTCCATTACCACCTGAATGAGATACATGAAAGGATCCGGTTTTTTCCTGAAAACCTCCTGTATGAGCCTGAGGCTCTCAACCATGCTTGTCCTGGCTTCGGCAATCCTCGATTCCATTTTATCGAGCCCGTTGATGTAATATTCATAGACGAACTGTCTTACCTCCTCATATTCCTTGTCAAGAACATTTTTTACAAGCCAGTACCTGTTCCGGTTTCGTGAGCCGTCATATGGTTTCCACCCCATCTCAGGAGCATTCTGGGCATTTATTACAATTTTCTCGGCCATCTGGAAAAACTCAGCGCCGCCCTCGGGAGCAAAAGAATCATAGTCAAAACCAAGGATTATATATGCATAATATGCAAGGACAGAAACAAGATTTGATCTGTGAGTGGTCGGATCAAATTCCAGGGGCTGAAACTCCACATACCTGAACCTGAAGTTATTGTCAATAAAATTCAGGATAGTTGAATTATAGGTGGTGTTATAAACCGGCCGTCTGAGCTGGACCTGTATCGTTCCACTGAATTCATCAGCGGATAGCTGGTTGTTTATGTTAATGAGGATATTGCAGTCAATCCTTTCCGAATAGCTGAAAACATGGTCGGTCCAGACTGTATTGTTCATGAACTCATAGATATCGCGTTGCATGTTCTCAAACATCTGCCGGTTCGAACCCTGAATCTTCTGTGCAGAGACCTGCACATTGCAGTTAAGCTCCTGGGAAAACAGAGATCCGGAAGCAAGGATCATAATTACAGCAAGCAAATATTTCGTAAAACGCGACATTGTCATCCTTTTTTGAACATTGATACAACCTTGTCAAGAATATCCCTGGCAGCTTCTTCTTTTGATTTCAACTCAAATTTATCAATATTATTGTACTTGTCAATAATCGTGAT
>CAYNGW010000213.1:0-3615 GCA_964396955.1 uncultured Rikenellaceae bacterium
GGCATCAGGGTTGTAAACATGCTTGGCTGTCATGACGGTATACCGCTCCTGGACTTAAAAGGGCTGTTAGCTGATGAACAGATACAAAAGTTGATTGACATTGTCGTTAAGCGTGGCGGTTATGTGAAAGATCTCCATGGTAAAAAGAATATGTATTACCAGGTAAATGCAACCTATTACAGTGCATTGGGCGAAGATGACGCAAAACTCCTTTTAGCCAGGGCAATCCAGATATTTATGCCCGGAAAACCTCAGGTATGGTACCTGGATCTTCTTGCAGGAAAGAATGACCATGCTGCTGTTGAAAAAGCTGGGCCGGCAGGTCACAAGGAAATCAACAGAACAAATCTGACATTGGAACAGGCTTATAAAGGACTTGAGAAGAACGTTGTCCGCCGGCAGCTTTCTCTGCTCAGATTCAGAAACAGTTTCCCGGCATTCGGTTTTGACGCGAAACTAAAAATCCTCGATTCCAAACCGGAAATATTAAAACTGCACTGGGAGAATAATGGTTGTGCAGCAACCCTGGAAGCGAATTTGAAAGATTATTCCTGCAAAATAACTGCAACCGATGAAAAAGGCAAGATGATGAAAATGGCGTATTGATTAAATATTTTGTATTATCTAATTAAAACTATATTTATGAATTCACATCCACAAGATTTGCGCAACCTCAGAATTATTAAGTGGTTGACCTTTTTAATGTTTATGATGTTTGCAATGACAACCGACGCAGTTGGTGAAATTATTCCGGTAGTAATGAAACAATTTAAGGTGGGCATGACAGCTGCCGGATTTATGCATTATACTCCAATGATAGCCATCGCGCTGGCTGGCGTTCTTCTGGGCTTTTTGGCCGACAAGCTGGGACGAAAAGTCACCATAATCCTGGGCCTTGCCTTTTTTGCCGCTAACTCATATTTATATATTACGGCGAACACTTTTGGTTTTATTTTGAGTTTGATGGCTATTGGCGGGTTATCCATTGGCGTGTTTAAAACTGCAGCATTAGCATTGATTGGAGATATCAGTACATCAACAAAAGAGCATACTTCAACCATGAACACTACTGAGGGCTTTTTTGCTGTAGGGGCTATTATCGGTCCTGCTCTTGTAAAATATTTTCTTACCAGGGGTGTGGCTTGGTCATGGCTTTATATAGTAGCAGGAACTTTATGTGTCGTTTTGATTATTATGGCCCTTCTTGCGAAATATCCCAAAAAAATAAAGAAAACTGAGGAGCCGATCAATCTGAAAGCCACCCTGTCAATGTTAAAAGATCCCTTTGCATGGGGATTTTCAATCGGCGAATTTCTATATGTAGCTGCAGAATGTGCTGTTTATGTTTGGATGCCGACACTGATAGCAAAATATGAAGGAAACCAGGTTTTCATTGCGACATATGCTTTGACTATTTTCTTTATTCTCCGGGCTGGCGGCCGTTTCCTGGGCGCATGGATGATGTCCCGTTTTAATTGGACGGTAGTACTAACCATCTTCAGTTTTCTAATCATGCTCTGTTTCATCGGAAGTGTAACAGGAGGTGTTGGAACGGCGGTGATTCTTTTACCACTTTCTGGTCTCTTTATGTCGGTCATTTATCCAACCCTTAACTCAAAAGGCATCAGTTGTTTCCCAAAAGCGAAACATGGATCAATAGCAGGTGTTTTTCTATTTTTTACGGCTGCAGGGGCAGCACTGGGCCCATTAGCCATGGCACGTGTCGGTGATGCATTTGGTGGACAAATGAAATATGGTTTTATACTTGCAACAATTTTTGCCGGATTGTTATTCATTGGTGTACTATTGAACATGATTTTTAACCCTACCCAACAGAGATTAATGAAACTTGATCAAAGTGAATATTAATAGTTAACCGGAAATTATATAAAAGTTTTGCTATACTTAATACTGACAGCAACCTCTGATCAGAGCCTGCTGTCAGTATTTTAGTATATTACTTTCTTCCTTAATTTAATTTTAACTATTTCACTACTAACGATTTGTGCCATGATTTTATATCCTTCAAGATTCGGGTGAACACCATCCGGAGAATACTTTTGAGGAAATCCACCTTTCTCATCTACAAAAGTTTTGTAATAATCAACATAAGGAATCTTATTACTTTGTGAATAATCTTTAAGCATTTGATTCAATTCCCGTATTTTTTCAACTGGTTTAATTGTCTTGTTCCATGAATATTGAAAAACCGGTAAAACTGAACATATAAAAGGTTCAATATTGTTTGCTCTGGCAATCTCAACCATGGAGACAATATTTCCAAAAATATTATCAATGGAAATTGGCCCTATGTTTTCAGCAATATCATTTGTTCCTGCAAGTATTACAACTGCAGCAGGTTTTAAATCTACAACATCCTCCCGAAAACGTACAAGCATTTGCGAAGTGGTTTGTCCACTTATCCCTCTGTCAATAAACTGATTCTTTTCAAAGAAATCTTTATCAAACCTTTTCCAGTTTTCAGTTATGGAATTTCCATAAAATACTACCAGATTCCTGATGGTTTTGGAGGTCAATTCGTTGTTTTCCTTACTATATCTTGACAGATTTCCCCAATCACTCTTCATTAATTCCTGCTGGGCAGATTGCATTCTGAGATAATCCTTGTATGAGAATTTTGCATTAAATCCCTGTGGGTTTTCAGGCCACAGCAGCCCTTCTCCCCCGAGCCAGTCAACAAATGATTTCATCCAGCCGTCAGTCGGATTATAGTTCCTGTCTGCACCGAACCCATGGCCTCCATTACTATAAACAAGCAATTCAACGGGTTGATTTGCATCTCGCCATTTATTAAATATTTTCAGGCTTTGAGGAACCAGGTTCAGATTATCATCGTTTGCGACTACAATGAATGCCGGAGTTTTTTCCTGAGGTACTTTATCCCCGAGTTCACCAATCCATGGATAAATTGCAGCTATGAAATCTGGCCTGTTCTCAGTGTTACAGTTGAACACAACCGATAAAGTCACTGTCCCTCCTGCTGAAAATCCCATAAAACCAATCCTGTTGGGATTTAATCCATATTCTGCCGCATTTTCCCTGACATACGATATTGCTGATAAGCCGTCCTTCATTGAACAGGGGATTATTGTGGAGATCATCGAATCCCTCTTTGCCTCACTGCTAAAAAAGTTAGGTCCGACCTCAGTAAGGGGATTATTAACTGTACGAACAAGACTGTATTTCAATATAAATGCATCGATCCCGTTTTCATTAAGGTATTTTGCGACACTATAGCCCTCATTATCGATTGATATTATCTGTAATGCTCCTCCGGGAGCAATTATAACAGACGTTCCGGAGATATTGTTCTTTGCCGGCAAATAAATCAAGGAAGGCTTGACTACATTATAGACAAGTCTCTTACTGGGGTTTTCATTGATTACTGTCTCCTTCATACCTGCTGTTTCGGAATTCATCGGAACACTTTGTTCCAAAGGAATGACTTTTTCCTGGGCCAGTATGCTTTGCAGAGAATTTACCACAGTCAGGAAGCAAACCAGGACACTAAACAGTATTTTGTTTTTCATGCGTGAGATAATATTAATGAACCATACCGTATTATTTGACCGATGACTCTCCTTCAGGTGTCCG
>CAYNGW010000214.1:0-3608 GCA_964396955.1 uncultured Rikenellaceae bacterium
ACTGCCCAGAATATTGTATCGTCTTTCCTGTTCAATGAAAATAATTTGGCGGCAAATATCAGAAAAAAAATTGTTTTTCCACAATATAACACATGGACCGGAATGCAGTACCGAATGTTTTATTTAATAGATTTGTTTAATGAACCGGAGATTATGAAAATAGCCGATTATATTGCAGATCAATTATTTAAGGAAGGCATACGATATGTCTTCGGTATACCGGGGGGCCCATCAATACCATATCTGGAAGCTTTCAGAAAAGCCGGCATTGAATTCATTCTTACCTCAAATGAGGCTTCCGCAGGAATCATGGCTGATGTGACTGCACGGCTTTCCGGGATTCCCGGCGTATGTCATGCGACATTTGGACCCGGGGCTACAAATATTTCAACCGGCATTGGAGGCGCCCTGCTCGACAGATCGCCTGTTATTGTCCTGACAAGCGAGATTGATGACCGGATGAAATGCAGGACAACACAGATGAATATTGATCATCAGAAGCTTTTTGAACCGATTACAAAAGCCACATTCAGACTAAATACCGGTAACGTACCCGAGGTTTTGCATAAAGCACTTAAATTATGCAGGGAAGAGTATCCGGGGCCCGTTCATATTGGACTGCCATCGGATATTGCAGGAATGGAAGCTGAAGATTTACCTGAGATAAAATCTGATATAAGCAATACAGAATATCATAATGACACTCAGAAGATTGCCTCTCTCCTGGCTGAATCACGAAGGCCTCTCCTTGCGGTTGGACTTACAGCTAAACGGCTTGGAATCAGGAGTGAGCTTCTTTCTTTCCTCGACAATTACCGGATTCCGGTCGTGATAACACCAATGGCCAAAGGCCTTATACCTGAACAACACCCGTTCTTTACAGGTGTCTTGTTTCATGCATTAAGTGATTTTCTTGATGACATTTTCGAAAAAACCGACCTTGTAATAGGTCTCGGATATGACCCTGTGGAATATAATTACGAATCATGGATGCCTGATGTACCGCTTATTCATTTTGACACCAAGGAGACGGACATGCCTGACGGAAATAATGTGTTGCAGTATACAGGAAAGCCGGATGAGTGGTTCAGAATTCTGTCCAGCCTGAATGCAGGCTCCCTTATTTGTGAACAGTCTTCAGTCAGGGGGATACGTGATGAGATAGCTTCCGTATTTAACGGATTTACAAATCATTTCGGACCTGTTACAGCTCTTAAGATCCTTCAGGAAGAATTGCCGGATGATTCAATAATTACGGCAGATGTCGGATCGCATGTCCACCTTGCAGGACAGCTGTGGGAAACAGGAAAGAGGGGAAATTTCATAATGACGAACGGATGGTCAGGGATGGGATTTGGACTGCCGGCCGCCCTGGCTGCCGGTATTGTCAGGCCGGGATCTCCAGTTGTCTGCATTACGGGTGACGGAGGATTCCTTATGTCAGCAGGTGAAATTGTGACTGCAAGACGGTATAACCTGCCGGTTATTATCGTTGTATTGTCTGATGGGGAGCTTAACCTTATTAAGCTGAAACAATTGTGGAATGATCTTTCTCCCTATGGTACAACCTTATATCACGGTGATCTTTTCGGTTCCGGTATATTCTTCGGATGCAGGGTTCTTAATGCTGATTCTGATGAAAGCATGCGCAAATCCATCAATCTGGCACTCTCCATGAAAGAGCCTGTGATCATAAATGCATTAATAGATCCTGACGATTATAATTGGTTGATTGTCAGGCAACCGGCATCCGGCTAGTGGCTATCGGTTATATTTGCTGCCGGTCGCCGGAATTATTTCTTAGACTTTGCCTTTTTTACGGGTTTCTTTTCTGCCGGTTTCTTTTTTGCCGGTTTCTTTGCTGCGGCTGGCTTCTTTTCCTTTACCGGCTTTGATTCCCTGACTGTTTTTTTTGGCTTTTCAGATTTAACAGCTTTTTCAGTTTTAGCAGGCTTAGCGGCTTTTTTCTTAGACGGAGCTTTCTTTGTTTCCTTTACAGCTTTTTCCTTTATAATCTCTTTCACTGGTTTCTGAACCTTGACCTCTTTTGCTTCCCTGGCAGATTTATGCTCTTTTACTTCTTTTTTCTCTTTGGCAGGTTTGTGTTTCTTGGCTTCCCTGACGGGTTTCTGTTCTTTGACTTCCTTTACTTCCTTAACCTTTTTCTGCTCTTCAACGGCTATTACTTCCTTTGCTTCAACTACTTCAACAACTTCCTTTATCTCTTTTACAGGCCTGGTTTCCTTTTTCTCCTTTGAAAGTTTCTTATCCTTCAGTTCTATTTCCTTAACCGATGCGGCAAGCTTTATGGCCGGTTTATTTTTTTTCCTTCTGGGGCGTCTTACACCATAGGTTCCAAGAATGATTTTTCCTCTTCTGGTTTTTTTATCACCTTTTCCCATATTCTATGTTATTTGGTTATACTAATTTCTTAAATGGCGCCGGCAAAGTTAATAATATTCTTCATTTTTCTTCAACAAACAGATGGCTTCATCAAACAATAATTAAACCCGGTCGAATAAAAATCGTAACTTGCAATCCAAAATATTTAATGAATGCAAACATTACAGGATTTAAGACTGGCTGTTCTGATTGATGCAGATAATATCCCTTTCAGCAATGTCAAAGGAATGCTGGAAGAGATTGCCAAATATGGAACTCCTACTTTTAAAAGGATTTACGGAGACTGGACAAAACCAACTGTATCAGGGTGGAAATCTATCCTGCTTGAGAATGCAATAACACCCGTTCAGCAGTACAGTTATACACAGGGCAAGAATGCCACTGACTCGGCAATGATAATTGATGCAATGGATATACTCTATTCAGGTAAGGTAGATGGATTTTGTATTGTTTCGAGCGATAGTGATTTCACGAGGCTTGCCACCAGGTTAAGGGAGGCCGGGATGAGGGTGATAGGGATTGGTGAACGCAAAACGCCTTCTCCCTTCATTATTGCATGTGATAAATTCATTTATATTGAAATTTTAACCTCCTCGGTGCAGGAACAACAATATCAATCTAAGAAGAAAGGCGGTAAACCTGTAAGGCAGGGTCAGAAAAACAAGGAATCCGAGCAGCAGGTACAGGCAAGAAAGGTGAAACAGCTTATTGCCTCGTCGATCACCGACCTCGCTGATGAGAATGGATGGGCCTACCTGGGTGATGTGGGGAATCTTATCCTGAAAAAGCAGCCTGATTTCGACCCCAGGAATTTCGGATTTGCCAAGTTAACTCCATTGATCAAATCTTTTGATTTTGAGATAGATGAGAGGGACTCGGGACAAAATCATATAAAACATATCTATATTAGAAACAGAAAGTAACAAGAGAGTGTTGTTAGGACTGACTGCCTTGTACCCTGTACCTTGTACTTTGCACCTTTATTTAGATAAATTGTGCTTTCCACTGTTACATATTTGTAATAAACTTTAGATAAAAACTTGCACAAATACAATATATTATCCCATAATATTTTTTGTTTCCAAAAAAAAACATGACCTTTGACACTGTTTTTTAATATTACATTAATAATTGAATTATGAACATTTACGTTGGAAGTCTTCATTTTAAAATGAATGAAGCAGAATTAAGAGAACTATTTGAAG
>CAYNGW010000215.1:0-3602 GCA_964396955.1 uncultured Rikenellaceae bacterium
TAAATACCTGAAAGAGAAAGATAGAAAGAACTTTTAAAAAGAATGTCGTGCAGGTCGCTCTGTACATATATGACCGGTAAGACTGGCAAGACCGGCAAGACTTTTTTACTGAGGCATCAGTCCCCTGTTTTTGAGCAGCGGTTCTATCACCGGTTCACGGCCCCGGAAATTGACATACATCTGCATTGCATCCATGATACCATTCTTCGCCAGTATGTTTGTCCTGTAAGATTCAGCAGTGGCCTTATCGAATATACCTTTTTCCTTAAATGCCTCAAAAGCATCATTATCAAGGACAGCGGCCCATGTATAGCTGTAGTAGCCTGAATCATAGCCATCCATAATATGAAGGAAGTAGGTACTTCTGTAACGGGATATTATTTCAGGAATCAGTCCTATTTTTGTCAGGTATTCCTTTTCAAATTTCTGAGCATCAACAATTGCCGGCGCTTCAAGTGTATGATATGCCATATCGAGCATTGATGCTGCGAGAATCTCTACATTATCAAATCCCTGGTTAAAGTAACCGCTGTTCCTGATTTTTTTAACAAGCGAAGCAGGTATGACTTCGCCTGTCTGATAATGTTTGGCATAAATGTTCAGCATTTCAGTTTCGGTAACCCAGTGTTCCATTAGCTGGGATGGCAGTTCAACAAAATCCCAGGCTATGTATGTCTGATTATAAGTATTCCTGTTGAAAAAGGCGTCAAGTGCATGACCGAATTCATGAAAGAGTGTTGATACTTCTTCAAGACTCAGCAGCGAAGGCATTTCCCCGCTTTGAGGAGTGAAATTAAAGTTAGTGGTCACAATTGGTGTTATTGTTTTACCGTCTGTAATATGATGGTTCCGGTATGTTACGCACCATGCTCCCTGCTCCTTGCTCTCCCTTGGGAAGAAATCCATAAAGAGCACACCTGTATGTGAGCCGTCGACATCCTTAACCTCAAAAGCTTGCGCATCCTGATGGGGCAAAGGGACACCTGAAAGGGGAACAAAAGTAATCCCGAAAAGATTGTTTGCACATGTGAAGGCACCCTCCCGGACGTTTTCAAGTTTGAAGTAAGGTCTCAGTTCATTATCGTTGAGGTCATATTTCTGTTTCCTGAGCTTCTCTGCATAGTACCACCAGTCGGAAGGTTCGAGCTTAAATTTGCCTCCTTCGCGGTCAATTATCCTCTGCATTTCCTTTACCTCATTTTTTGCTACAGGTAAAGCTTTCTCCCATAAGTTATTAAGAAGGCTGAATACATTTTCAGGCACTTTGGCCATCCTTGGCTCAAGAATTACATGAGAATGGGTCTTGTAACCTAAAAGCCTGGCTCTCTCAGCTCTCAACCTGACAACATCTGCGAGTAGCTCATTATTGTCAAATTCATTCCCGTTGTTGCCCCGGTTTATATAAGCATCGTAAATAGTGCGTCTAAGGACGCGGTTCGGAGAATAAGTGATGAAAGGGAAAATACTGGGTCGCTGTGTCGTGAAAGCCCACTTACCTTCCTGCCCTGCAGAATTTGCTGCTTCGGCAGCTGCTGAGATAACTGATTCAGGCAATCCTTCAAGATCCTCTTTATTGACGAAAAACTTATAACTGTTCGTCTCTTCAAGAACATTCTGACTGTATTTTACGGTCAGGACTGACAGTTCCTGATTTACTTTCTTCAGGCTGTCCTGATCCTCCTTTTTCAGATTTGCCCCGTTCCTGACAAATCCCTTGTACAGGTTTTCCAGGATATACCGTTGTTCGGCATCCAGATTGAATTTTGCCTGATTATCATAAACATGCTTTATCCTTCCGAAAAGATCAGGATTCAGCAATATCTCATCATTGTAAACAGAAAGCTTCGGAGATATCTCCAGATCAATAGCCTGCAGTGAATCATTCGTATTTGATCCGGTTTGGGCATAAAAAACCAGGGAAACTGTTGTAAGAAGTTCTCCGGATCTATCGAGAGCCTCAACAGTATTTTCGAATGTCGGTTCTTCCCTGTTTTTAATTATCTGTTCAATCTCTTTCCTTCCGTCTGCCATCCCTTTTTCAAAAGCAGGCATATAGTGCCCTGCCATTATTTTTTCAAAAGGAGGAATATTGAAAGGAGTATTGAATTCACTGAAGAAAGGATTGCTTTTGTCAATCCCGGGTTCGTTTTTACATGATGGCAAAGCCATTACGAATAAAGCTGTGATAATGAATAACTTAATAAACTTCTTCACGGTATATATTTTTTGTTAAGTGTGGAATAGCTGATTTTTTTGCTAAGGTAGGATTTTCTCTAAAAATAATGTCTGATATAATTTTTTTTAGTAAATTAGTATGTGCTATTTTTTAATGGAATAAATATTTCTAAAAATGAAAAGTTCGCTGCTTTTTTCCAGGTTGGCTTCAGCCATTTTAGTGTTATCAGTAACCCATAATCTGTCAGCCCAAAATGTGGTTTTTTCTGAAGATTTTTCAGGTTTTACCACAGGTTCTCATTCTTCGCAACCTTCGTATGATTATTCCGGAGTGCTCGATTCCAAGACTGCGGTTCCCGGATGGACAGGCTTCAAGATATATTCTGCAGGAGGGGAGATAAAACTTGGCACTGCAGATGTACCCGGATGGATTGAGACTCCTTTAATTGATCTGTCAGGTTATGAAGGAGATCTTTTCGTAAGATTCGATATTTCAAGGTGGCCTGATGATGATGCAATCGTTCAGGTTTCCCTGAATGGCTCTCCGCTTGGAACCGCCCTTACCCCCAACAATGAATTTCAGACAATCGAATTGCCGCTTACCGATGGCATAACCTCAGCTAAAATAAAATTTGAATCCCTTGCAAAGAGGTTCTTTCTGGATAATATTCAAATTGTCGCTCAGTATCCTACCCGTGTTCAGAATCCTTTTTTGCTGCCAGCCGGGGCAAGAGTCTACCCAAATCCCGCTGGCAATTTAATAGCTATTGAAAATCTTTTGGGATACAACAGGCTTGAGATTTCAGATCTGAATGGAAGGGTACTGAGATCAACAGACCTTTCAGGAAAGGATAAGGTGAAAATTCCTTTAACAGGATTGCCACCAGGCATATACATTATGAGATTTGTCTCAGTCAAAAGTGTTTATACGACGAGGCTCATAAAATATTAAAAGGTAACGGAGTAAAAAACCATCTTCTTATCTGTTATTCTTTAAAGAAATTTATCCAAATTTGCATATTGTCCGCCTTCGTCCCGAGGACTCGGGGCTTCGGCGGATGAAAGGAGAGATGGTCCCGATCCCGAGTACTCGGGAGGGATAGACGCCGTGGTGAATGCGGCTAAATATTATTGGAGAGATGGCAGAGTGGTCGAATGCGGCGGTCTCGAAAACCGTTGTCCTGCTTACGCGGAACCGGGGGTTCGAATCCCCCTCTCTCCGCAAAGTGAAATTACAAATTCATGCAAACCTCTGATACGAACCAATGACGCTATCATCCAAAAGGCTTTCTTTGCCTGTGCGATCTTCTGAGTCACTGTTAATAGCAGTTGAGCTATTAATGTGCACCAGACCTGGGTATAGATGGCATTTTCGTTCTCTCCGTAAAAGTAATGTAGCTGGAAGTTCTGCTTCATTTTCTTAAAGA
>CAYNGW010000216.1:0-3601 GCA_964396955.1 uncultured Rikenellaceae bacterium
GGCATTCTTTCTTGGCAAATGCCTTGCATTGTGCATTTGTGTAACCATTTAAGGCGAAAATCAGAAATGCAGCTAATATTATAGTCTTAAATAGTCTCATGGTTTTTTATTTTACAAATGAATTTCTGATCGCAGCAACTACTGATGAAAGCTCCTTAAATATGGCCGGGGTCATATCTGTTTTTACTTCTGATCTAAGGACAGTGGTATTGGAAGCTGCGTCATATTCAGGTCTTATAGGCGAGGTATCGATCTTTATCTTATCGAAGACAGCTTTAAGTTTTGCCACCTCAAGCATCAGCTCGTCTACAGCAGGATTTCCCTTGCTGCTATTGAGAAGGTTAAGAAGAATGTCAATGGAAAGCTTCTGATCAATTATCCTCCCTACCAGCTTGTTTCCGTTAAATTCTTCCATTTCAACCAGCTGAGTGGAGATGTACAGACCTTCGACCCATCCTCCGACAAGGACCATTGCAGCAGTAGCCGGTTGTCCGTTATCCTCGAGGTATGAATTTGAATTCATGAAAGTCTGGGAAACTATATCCATAATAACTTCGCTGTTGTTGATATTCTCTTCAAGCCTGTCGATATCTTCCTGTTCAATGGCTTTGAGGATTCCAAGTCCGTCGGCCATCTTTTTGGCAGCATTCATATAATCAATCAGCAGCTGGGTCTGTTCATAAAGGCTGGCAAAACTAAGGTCGCATGTATAAACGCCCAGGTTAAGAGCCATTGCCTTGCTGGTTACATAAGCATTGACATTCGTCACCGGGTTAAGCAGAGATTCATTAAATTTTGCACCTGCGGATTTGATAAGCATTGCTGATTCGAGCGGAGACGGTAAAGCATTGAATATCCTTTCGGCCTGCTTTATATCCTGTAGAATTGCTGCATTATTCTCTGGTAAATCAACGGAGATTTCCTCCTCGGGAGCTTTTTTACCTCCTTTGCAGGCGGTAAGAAAACTCAGGGCCAGTATAAATACAAACAAAATACCCGAATTAATTCTGTACTTTCTATTCATAGTCTATGTATTAAATTATCTAAACGTAATTCACGACTAAATTAGTATATTATTTTTATTTTTCAAAAACAGTGCCATGTAATTGTCGTATTTTTACCTTTGCTGAAACTGTAAGATGTGATAAAATCGGGGAAAAAGCTTAAAGAACTCTCTGCACTTTTCAATAAGAAGAACAAATCAGCTATTACAGAAGCAATAATACTGCTGCGTGACGAGGAGCCTTTTGAGGGGGCTATTGGTCTCCTGGCTTCATTATATAACGTATCTGACGATCATTCAATACTTAAAATCATTGAAGAATTTTTTAATGATATCAAGGATCATTCTGTAAGGCCGGAGGTGGTCGCTGAAATCAGGAAACCATGGAAAGCTAACACTATCAGTATGTTAGTAGCATCCTGCTGGCAATCAGGACTCGATTATTCGGATTATCTTACCGACCTGGCCAGGGTTTTCCTGAAAAGCGATTATGCCACAGCCATAGAGTGCATTACTGTCATTTCTGAGTCAGTTCAGAACAGCAGCAGGGAAAGAAAAGATGAGATTATCAAGATTGTCAGAGAGAGTCCTTTTTCGTATACGAATGAAAGGAATGCCCTGACTGAGGAGCTGATTTCAATACTGGAGAGGTAGACAAAATACAGGAATTGACAAAAGGGCACGCGGACGGGCATGACACCTCCCGCTTAGGGGCGAGGTGGTCTGTCTTAAAATACTTTTCTTCTTAATCTTCCGAAGAGAAGTATTTCATGAACTGGGTTCTTTCATAGACCACCGGCTTCTTGTAGTTTCGCCAGTTGAGTTTCCCCCTGAATTCACTGATTGATCCGAATCCATTCTTATCCATCCACATCTCAATCTTTTTGTTCATCTCTTTAAGAAATGGGATCCCTTTTTCATACAGTACCGAACAAACCTGCACGGTATGAGCTCCGGCGAGAAGGTATCTGACAGCATCAGCTCCGCTGTGAACCCCTGTGGATGCAGAAATATCTATTTTAAAATCCTGTGCGCTGGTCATGGCTATCCACCTTATTACCAATCTTCTTTCACTTTCAGTGCTGAATATTGAGGCCGGAACAATATCGATCTTGTCTATATTGATGTCTGGTTCATAAAACCTGTTGAACAATACAACACCTTCCACTCTCCTCATGTAGAACTGGTCAATCATATACAATATATTGGAAAATCTGAATCCGATCTTGATAGCTATCGGAATCTTAACTGTCTTTTTGAGTTTTTCAATCAGATCCAGATAGATCTTTTCAGAATCCGCAGACGTTTTCTTCCTGTCGAGCGGCATGAAGAAAACATTGATCTCAAGCGCATCAGCCCCGGCGTCGGCAATGTTTTTCGCGAACCCCGTCCATCCTTCTGATGAAAAACAATTAATGCTCGGGATCACCGGAATGCTGAGGATCTCCTTTGCTTTCCTGATCAGATTAAGATATTCATCAACGGAATGAGATTTAAGATAATTCGCAACATAATCATCTGCCTCAGGATATCCCGGGGAAGAGTGCAAAGTGCTGATATGGTGAGTTATCTGCTCTTCAAAAAGTGATTTCAGAACTACGGCGCCAGCCCCGCTGTCTTCAGCTTCCTTAAGATATCCCGGCGTTGAAGTGAGTCTGCTGCTGCTGACTATCAGAGGACTTTTAAGGCTCAGTCCCAGATATTTTACAGATAGTTTTTCCATACCCTTATCAAAAAAAATTCACTAAATAACTAATAACCCTACCTTCGCTTGTCTCCTTTGCTGATGCAATGGAGGTCAAAGAAAGCTTCGGCGGGCAAAACAATTATTTTCTTTCACCAAATATAACACTTCCAATCCTTATAATTGTGCTTCCTTCCTCAACCGCGATCCTGAAATCCCCTGACATTCCCATGGATATTTCTCTAAACGACGGCCGGTCAGAAAAATACTTCCTTTTCAGCTCTGAAAAATAATGATAAAGCAATCTGAATTCATCCCGTACCAGTTCATTATTACTGGTAAAAGTGCCCATTCCCATAATCCCGCAAATTCTCACATGTTTGAGCTGCTGAAAGTCTCCCGATCCCATCATCTCATTGATTTCTTCCATGCTGTAGCCGAATTTTGTCTCCTCTCTTGCTATGTGAAATTGCAGCAGGCAGTCAATCACCCTGCCAATTTTTAAGGCTTCATTGTCAATTATCTTCAGAAGTCTGAAGGTGTCGACTGATTGTATCATGCTGATAAAAGGAACAATATATTTAACCTTATTGCTTTGCAGATGTCCTATGTAGTGCCATTCAATATCACCGGGCAGAAAATCCTTCTTTGAAAGAAACTCCTGTACCCGGTTCTCACCGAAAATCCTGTGCCCGGTATTATATGCTTCAAGGATTTCAGCTGCTGATTTTGTCTTGGATACAGCAACAAGCCTGACAGCAGAGGGCAACTGTTGCTTTAAGGAAATAATATTTTGTGCAATATCTGACATGATCTACAGATAGAGCAAAATTAATAAAACATGTTTGCTAACAGTAATGTACAATGGATTTTCTCTATGTTTTCATGTACTCACCCCCCAGCCCCCTCTCTAC
>CAYNGW010000217.1:0-3525 GCA_964396955.1 uncultured Rikenellaceae bacterium
AGATTAATACCCCCAAAGCTGGGTGAAATAAGTTTGACTGTTTCTACAAATTTATCGATATCTTTTGTATCCACCTCAATATCAAATACATCGATATCTGCAAATACCTTAAAGAGAAGGCCCTTCCCTTCCATCACAGGTTTCCCTGCCATGGTTCCGATATCTCCAAGTCCCAGGACTGCTGTCCCGTTTGATATTACGGCAACAAGATTCCCCTTGGCAGTAAAGTTGTAAACATCCTCGGGATTCTTTTCTATTTCAAGGCACGGGTAAGCCACTCCGGGAGTATAGGCAAGACTTAAGTCAAACTGTGTACCGTATGGCTTTGTCGGTATCACTTCTATTTTACCATGACGGCCTCTGCTATGGTAGAGAAGCGCAGCTTCTTTTGTTACTTTAGGCATGGATAGTTTTATTTTTTATTATTTCTCTAAATTAATAATAATATTATCATTCAATTCATGCAAAAAATCAGTTTGTCAGGGATGGGCTGTTTCAGATTTGCATAAATATATTTTGCATTGACAACAAATTTAGATATTTTCAAAGCCGGTATTCTGACATTTTTATACCTGATCTTATTAATTCTATTTTATGGAACGAAATTTAGCAATCGGTGCTGATATAGGAGGAAGCCATATCACCTGTGCCGCTGTTGATCTTAATTCAGGGAAGGTTCTCAGGAAAACATTATCAGAGAGGGCGGTGAACAATCAGGCGCATGCCAATGTAATAATAAACACCTGGGCAAAGGCTCTTTACAATGCCCTTAATAAACTGCCCATTGAAAAGGTCAAAGGTATAGGATTTGCAATGCCCGGACCGTTTGATTATGTCAAGGGGATCTGTTATATCAGAGGTGTGGCCAAATATGAAAATCTTTACGGATTTAATATTTCCGATGCGATATCAAGCAGCCTTGATGTTCCTGACAATTTCCTGATCAGGTTTATGAATGATGTCTCGGCTTTTGCCGTTGGTGAAGCAGTAATTGGCAAAGCTGCAAATTTTAACCGTTCAATGTCTGTCACACTGGGAACCGGTTTCGGATCTGCATTTATAAGCAACAAGATCCCCATTGTTGACGGACCCGATGTACCAAAGCTGGGCTGTGTCTATCATCTTCCGTATAAAAATGGTATTGCGGATGACTATTTCTCAACACGCTGGTTCCTGGGCAAATATAAGAGCCTGACAGGAAAGGAGATGAAAGGCGTAAAGGAACTTTCTGAACTGGCTGTTTCCGATAAGATTGTTTCAGACCTCTTTACTGAATTTGGCAGCGACCTGGGCGGATTTCTTGCCCCCTGGCTTAAAAAATTCAATGCTGAAATTCTGGTTATAGGAGGCAATATATCACATGCATATAATCTTTTCGGAGATGTCTTTGAAGAGAGGCTGAAAGAAGAAAAATGCAATTGCAAGATCTCCCTGTCTGAACTTAAAGAGGATGCCGCCCTTTTCGGAAGCGCTTATCTTCTTAATGATGATTTCTGGAAATCAGTTCAGCATGCACTCCCATTGATGTAATCCTTGAACCTTGATATCATGACCACACAGAAAATAAACCTGAAAAAGATCGTCCCTGTACTCATGGCTTTCTTCGTAATGAGCTTTGTCGACCTGGTTGGCATAGGTGTTGACCGTGTTAGCAAGGATATGAGCCTGAGTGCAACACTGGCACAGCTTATACCCTCGGCTGCCTTTCTGTGGTTTCTTCTCCTGTCGGTCCCGGTGGGAGTTTTGCAATCTCGTCTGGAAAAGCGTTTTGTGCTCAATATCGGTATGGGCGTGACAACATTGGGATTGCTGGTGCCTTTCTTCTTTTATTCATTCGCAATGGTTCTGACAGGATTTGCTCTTCTCGGAATAGGAAATACAATTGTCCAGGTTTCTGCGAATCCATTGCTTGTGGACGTCGTTCCGGGAAACAGGCGGTCGAGTTTCCTGAGCTTTTCGCAGTTTGTTAAGGCGATCGGATCGATGCTCGGCGCTCCGGCAGCTGCTTTTTTCGCGTCGAAATTCGGCGACTGGAAGCTGATGTTTCTTGTTTTTGGGATAGTATCAATCCTGTCAGTCGTGTGGCTCGGAACAGTTAAAATAGAAGAATCAAAACAGGAGGATTTTAAACCATCACTTACTTCTTCATTCAGCCTTCTCGGTAATAATTTTATCCTCCTGATGGTACTTTCCATCTTCCTGGTTGTGGGAGTTGATGTTGGATTCAATTCCAATTCAGGACAGTTCCTTATCAGGCAATTTGGCATTGAGCAGACTGCTGCCGAGCAAGGCAGAGTTGTCTATTTCCTCGGACGTATGTCAGGCACTTTTGCCGGTGCCATCATATTAACCAGGTTTTCCTCGGCGAAATTCTTCATGTGGTCGTCGTTGCTTGGTATTTTATGCCTTGTGCTGATTATCCTTGTAAAATCAACTGCACTAGCATGGGTGCTTGTATTTATGATAGGCCTTGCAGTAGCAAATATCTGGCCGCTTGTCTTCTCAATAACGATAGGAAAATACCCGGAGCGCAGCAATGAAATATCAGGATTGATGATGATGGCTATCAGCGGGGGAGCTGTGATCCCCCTGCTTGTAGGCTGGATCGGAGACCTGAGTAACCTTGCTGTCGGTATGCTGCTGCTGGTAACCTGCATGATATACCTCTGGGCAGTTTCAGTTTACTGCATCAGAATAAAGAGATGATCCTGCTCTTCTGTTTTCATTTGCTTTTTAATGGCAAAATTCTGAAATTGCAGATAAATCCGGCGACCCACCTTCGCCAAGGCTATGGCGGGCAAAGCCGGTGACCGGCAACCGGAAGGATATACTAAAAAGAAATATTATGAAAAGAACAATCCTGTTTTTTATTGCAACTTGTGTAATTACTTCATGCGCAAAGGTTTCACCGCCTGAGCCTTACGGACCTGTACCCACCGAACAGCAGCTTGCGTGGCATGAGATGGAGTATTACATGTTCGTGCATTTTACTGTCAACACCTTCACCGACAAGGAGTGGGGCTACGGTGATGAAAAAGAGTCTGTTTTCAATCCCACGGAGCTTAATTGCAATCAGTGGGCACAAATTGCACATGATGCAGGAATGAAAGGTATCATAATCACTGCAAAGCATCATGACGGATTCTGCCTGTGGCCGTCAAAATTAACTGAGCATTCAGTCAAAAACTCTCCATGGAAGGACGGGAAGGGAGATGTGATCATGGAGCTTCGTAAGGCATGTGATGAGTATGGCTTGAAGATGGGTGTTTATCTTTCTCCGTGGGATCGCAACAGTCCGGTTTACGGAACTCCGGAATATCTTCCATATTACCGCGGCCAGCTAACCGAACTTTTAACCGCATATGGTGATATTTTTGAGGTCTGGTTCGATGGCGCCAATGGCGGCGATGGTTATTACGGCGGAGCAAGGGAAACAAGGAAAATTGACAACAAGACCTATTATGACTGGATATTTACTCATGCCATAGTCAAGGAGTTACAACCAAATGCAGTAATATTCAGTGA
>CAYNGW010000218.1:0-3518 GCA_964396955.1 uncultured Rikenellaceae bacterium
GGCGGAAATCCAGTCAGCAGAGCCATCAGTTGAGCCGTTGTCAGCAACATATAATATTGTCTCAACATTAACGGTATGTCTGATTACCTTATCAAGGAACATTTTAAGATATTCAATGCCGTTCCAGTTCAATATTACTACTGCTGTTTTAACCATCCGAATGTTCTCTTTTATGTTTCCATCTGCGATGACTCCAGAGCCAGAATTCAGGTTTCTCGCGGATTATTTCCTCGAGTCTTTCTACGTGTGTTTCCGTGATAATATCTTCAGGGAGCCCGGTTGCATGTTCAAACAAAAGCTCTGCTGTGAAGTCATAGTACCCTCTTCGTATTTTCTGAATATTAAAGAAAACTATCGCCATATCGTACCTGATGGCTATTTTTTCAGCACCCAGGTAAACAGGTGTATCCTGATTCAGGAAATTTGTCCGGTATTTTATTTCTCCTTTTGGTGGTGTCTGGTCTGTCATAAAACCATAGAGTGCCCTCCTGTTAATCTTCCGGTTTTTAATGATTTCCCTTACGATGTTTGACATTGCAGTGGGATCACAATCGTTTGTCAGCCTCAGATTGAGCATGAACCGATCGAAATACTTGTTTTGCAGAGGTTTATATATCGGGACATTCCTGAGTTTTGTATATCGCGGAAGTATATTAAGCCATTCCCAGTTTCCATAATGTCCGAGGACAACCACTACATCACGCCCCTCATTATAGAACCTGTCAAGCAGTTCAGGATTTGTAAGGCGCATCCGTTTAAATTGTTGTTCATTGCTTATATGGGTGAGCTTAAGAGTCTCAATTATCAGGTCACACAGGTGATGATAATATTTCTTTTCAATTAGGGTTCGTTCCTTTTCACTTTTTTCAGGGAAGGCATTCTTCAGGTTTACTGCCACTACCTTACGGCGGTAACCGGGGAAGTAATACAGAACAAGAAAAAGGAGATCTGAGAAGAGGTAAAGGATCCCAAGCGGAAGAAGCGTCATGATCCAGTTTATTCCATAAAAAATATAAAATCCTATTACTCCCATCCAGGAACGGAATTTAGCTGTGCATAAATTTACTCACATTTTCCAGAAATTCAGGAAAAACGAGATTATTGGCAGCAACTATCTCATCTCCGGAAATATTTTTTTCGTTGCCTGAGAAATCGCTTACGCATCCTCCGGCTTCCCTAACAAGGAGAATACCTGCGGCAATATCCCATGAATGAAGCCCATATTCATAGAATCCCTCAAATCTGCCGCACGCAACATATGCGAGATCGATGGAAGCTGATCCCAGCCTCCTTATCCCATGGGTAATCCTGCAAAAATGTGCCAGGCTGTTCATGAACTTTTCAAGCCGTCCTAAATCGCTGTACGGGAAACCTGTAGCTATGAGACTGCCTGACAGGGCAGGAGCAGAAGATACATGCACCGGCTGGTTGTTAAGCCAGGCACCGCCATCTTTCCAGGCCATGAAAAGTTCGTTTCCGCCTGCTTCATATACAACACCGGCAACTATCTCATTATCTTCCTTCAGGGCGACACTTATGGCATAAGGATGCAAACCGTGAAGGAAGTTGGTTGTACCGTCAAGGGGATCAATTACCCAGTTATATCTCGGCCCTTTTTTTACCGAGGTTCCTTCTTCAGCAATGAAACCGGCTTCAGGCAATATCGTTCCCAGCTTTTCAACAAGCATTTTTTCCGAACCCTTGTCGACATAACTGACAAAGTCGTTTAATCCTTTGCTTTCAGTCATACCGATATCAAATCGTGATGATTCGGCCCGTATGAATTTGCCTGTCTCACGGACCGCATTAACAACCTCTTTGCATATATTCTTATAGTTAATCATTTGTCAGTCAATTAATTCAACACTCATTTTACCTGACGGCGATATGCCTTTCAGTTTCACTTTCTTAATCTGTCCTGCAAGCTTTCCCTGCCAGGGATATTCAGTCCTGAGATAATTCCCGGTAAAACCTGTGATCATCCCGCTTGTACGTGTCTTTTCGAAAAGCACTTCTGCAGTATGACCTGTATTCAGGTTCATGAATCCGAGATGCTTTGATTCAGACAGTGAGATCAGCATTTTACTTCTTCTTTCTTTTTCCTTATGACCAACCTTGCCCGGAAGATCCCATGCGACTGTTCCCGGTCTTTCGGAAAAAGCAAATACATGCAGATATGACAGAGGAAGGTTCTCAATGAAGGTATATGTTTCTTCAAAATCAGTCTCCATCTCTCCGGGGAAGCCAACAATTACATCGGCTCCGATACCGGCAAGGGGAATGAACTTTTCAATCATTTTTACCCTGTCAGCAAATACTTCCCTTTTGTATCTTCTTCTCATCAGTCCAAGGATCCTGTCGCATCCGCTTTGAAGTGGTATGTGAAAATGCGGAAGTATTTTCCTGTTCAGGCAGGTCAGCTCAATCAACTCATCTGTAAGGAGGTTTGGTTCAATGGATGATATCCTGTATCTTTCTATACCGGGTATTTTTACCAGTTCTTTTATAAGCCATGTAAACGATTCGACGGTAGACTTACCGAAGTCACCGATATTCACCCCGGTAAGTACGATTTCCTTTACGCCTCTTTGCGCTATAGTGGCAGCTTCATCAACGAGTGATGCAATGTCTGCATTTTTGCTTCGGCCTCTTGCCAGCGGAACGGTGCAGTAGGAACAACCATAATCACATCCGTCCTGAACTTTCAGGAATGACCGGGTTCTGTCACCTGCTGACCAGGAAGGATTAAATCTGTCAGAATCTGAAAGAGCACATGAATGGACCTCAGTTTTCTTTCTTTTTTCAAGCCCGGCAAGATAACCGGCGATATCAAATTTTTCATTGATTCCAAGGACAAGGTCCACTCCCGGTATTGACGATATCTCCTGTGGATTGAGCTGGGCATAACATCCTACAACTGCAATAAAGGCATCGGGCGAATGATGAATGAATCTTTTTATTGCCTGGCGGCATTTCCTATCGGCCACATCAGTGACAGAGCATGTATTAATAACATAAATGTCGGCCTTTTGTCCTGAAGGGACTTTCTCGAACTGTTCTTCAGGAAATAACCTGGATATAGTTGACGTCTCGGCAAAATTAAGCTTGCAGCCAAGAGTATGAAATGCTACCTTTTTTCTTGCCAGGTTATTCATGCACGGGTTCTGCAAACTTATTTTTTGAGATTTGTGAGAAAGACATTTTTGAATTGTATGTCTTTGCCTTCACTCTGCAGGCATATATGACCTTTGTTAATTGTCACACCGGTTCCCTTGTTCTGGAGCACTCCGTTTACATATACTTCTATGGTATTGGCTTTGCAGGCTATCTCCATGATATTCCATTCGCCCACAGGTTTTTCTGAGGAGGCTGATTTAATTTTCATGACTGAAATGTATTTGAATGATTTTAACCGTCATTGGTCATAATAATTTGCTTGCAAGTTCTGCCAGGAAGCTGCGTTCTCCCTTAACAAGGTTGACATGTGCAAAGATATCCTGGCTCTTCATTTTATCCGA
>CAYNGW010000219.1:0-3485 GCA_964396955.1 uncultured Rikenellaceae bacterium
ATAAATTAATTAATAAAATGATAGTGAATTAATAAGAATATAGACAAAGCGGTGCTAAGCCTCATTGTAAATGCAAATGAAGTTCAAATACGGAAAGTGCACAAGACCGACACTAAATCTGTAATTGAATGAATATTACCGGGAGGTATTATGTCATTATAGAAATTGATGAGAGGGTATCCCCTTATTATTAAATGATCTGCTGAAAAAAAGCCATAATCGATAATTTTCTGTCCCGGAAGGTCCGTTGCAGATACTGAAGCGATGTAAGTATTGTTGATTGCAAATTGTGATGTAATATCTTCACAGCAATGGGTTTTAATTGTTACCGAAGAAGAATTGCTGGCCTCCCCTGGTTCCATCCCGCACGTTGCAGGTTCACCTGAAAGCGAGATCTTTGTAGCAACAACATTACCTCCGCAGTAGTGAGCTGCATATCTGATATTTATTCCTGAAAACAAAATCAGAACCGATAATGATATGGATAAAACAGACTTCATCATGATATTAAAACACCTGTATCGTGAAGTTGTTTACAAAGATAAAGTATTTCTGAGGAAAATATTTATTTTCAGAATAATCCATCGGTTGTCAGATATCTTTCACCCGTGTCATAATTAAAGGTCAGTATTTTTGAACCTGCATTCAAAGAATCAATTTTTTGGCTGACAGCGGCCAGGGCAGCTCCCGAAGATATTCCTATAAATAATCCTTCTTCTTTTGCTGCTCTCCTCGTAAAGGTATAAGCCTCCTCTTTCCCTATTTTAATTATTCCGTCAAGAAGACCGGTATCGAGTATCGATGGGATAAATCCGGCGCCTATTCCCTGGATAGGATGGGGGCCCGGTGACCCGCCGCTCAGCACTGGTGACAACTCCGGCTCTACTGCAAAGACTTTAAGGTCCGGGAAGCTTTTCTTCAAAACACGGGCACAGCCAGTAATATGACCGCCGGTTCCGACACCTGCAAAAAGGTAATCGAACCCGTCAGGGAAGTCATTAAGGATCTCCTGAGCGGTTGCTCTCATGTGAATTTCAGTGTTGGCCGGATTATCGAATTGCATGGGAATCCATGAATCCGGGATCTCTGATTGCAGCTGAACGGCACGTTCAATGGCTCCTTTCATTCCTTTCTCTCTTGGTGTCAGATCGAATTCAGCCCCATAGGCACTCATTATTTTTCTTCTTTCAACAGACATGGATTCGGGCATTACAAGTATGACCCTGTAGTTCTTTACAGCAGCTACCATTGCAAGACCGATACCCGTGTTCCCTGATGTAGGTTCAATAATTACACTTCCCGGCTTTAACAATCCTTTGCTTTCAGCATCATTTATCATTGAAAGGGCGATCCGGTCCTTGATGCTTCCGCCGGGATTGACCTTTTCGAGTTTAAGCCATACTGAAAAACCAGGATTAAAGAGCCTGTTTATCCTGACATGAGGTGTATTACCGATAAGATCAAGAACTGTATTTGCCTTCATAGATAGTCCGTTTAATCGATTTTATTCTGGTCCCTGACGATAATCTCGCTTTTATGATAAACTACCGAGAAAGGTGCAATGCTTTCCGTGAGCCACACGTTGCCCCCGATTATGCAGTTTCTTCCGACCACTGTTTCCCCTCCCAAAATGGTACTCCCGGCATATAAAATGACATTATCTTCTATAGTCGGATGCCTTTTCTTTGAAGCTTTGCTTTTATCAACACTCAATGCCCCGAGGGTTACCCCCTGGTATAGTTTTACAAAATTTCCGATTTTTGTAGTTTCCCCAATAACAATACCTGTTCCATGATCAATAGAAAACGGACTGCCAATTATAGCTCCTGGATGAATATCGATACCTGTCGTTTTATGAGCATATTCCGTTATCATCCGTGGAAGCAAAGGAACAGAGAATTGGTTAAGGGCATGGGCAATTCTATAACAATAGATCGCAAAAAGACCCGGATAAATCGCGATTACTTCTTCAAGATTCTTTGCTGCAGGATCTGATTCCAGAATAAATTCCGCATCCTTTAACAAGGTCTTTTTTGTTGGCTGGAGAATATCAAGGAATTCTTGCGTAACTTTTTGATTTTCCGGTATCAACCCAGAAAGAATTACCTCAAGCTGTTCCTTTATTATCTTTCCCGGATCAGGAATCTCCGGATCGGTTATTTTCTCGTCAAAAGGAAATAATAGTTTAAAGATCTTTTTTACAAGAATTTCAACGCCTTTTTTATTTGGAATTATCACATTTTATTGTTTTAACACATTCGCAAGATCAACAATCAAATCATCTATATGTTCGATACTAGCTGAATTCCCCATTCTTATTCTTCCTGGATCATTCCTGCGGCTACAGTCTCATTTGTTCCTTCATCAATGAATATCAGGCTCCCTGTTATATTGTTTGTTTTATATGGATCATAATATAATGGTTTTGCCGTATGGATTGAGACCGCCGCAATGTCATTCATTGAGATTGCCGGATTGCCGGTCTCTTTCTCCAGTGTATTGATATTCATCCTGAAATTTATCGATTTAACGATACAGTTGGTCTCATTACTGTAATTTCTCAGGATGTATTTACCTGAAGGCTTAAGTTGTCTTTCATTAAACCAGCAAATCATCAGGTCAATGTCCTGGCCGGACTGAGGAAGTTCGTCATTTCTGACAATCAGATTGCCCCTGCTGATATCCAACTGGTCTTCCAGAATGATTGAAACGGAATTACCTGCCAATGCTTCAGGTATAGATTCCCCCATTACATAAATTCCGGAAATCCGGGATCTTAACATTGAAGGCAGAACTGTTACCTCATCACCTTTCCGGAATGTTCCGCCGGCAATTCTGCCGGCATAGCTGCGGTAATCATGATATTCATCTGATAATGGACGTATAATTGTCTGAACCGGGAATCGCGATCCGGATGAATTTTTTATCTTCTTTATTTCAATGGTTTCGATAAACCGGAGGAAGGTTCTCCCTTCATACCATTTCATCTTTTCAGAGGGCTTAACCACATTATCACCAAACTTGGCGCTTATCGGAATATAATGTACATTTTCTATTTTAAGTTTTTCGGCAAGGGCGGCAAGTTCCTGCTTAATATTTAAAAACACCTCTTCGGAGTAGTTTACCATATCCATTTTATTGATACAGAAAACGACGTACCTTATGTCAAGTAAAGTGGCTATGTAAGAATGGCGAAGAGTCTGTTCGAGTACTCCCTTTCTTGCATCGATGAGTATTACGGCAAGGTCTGCGGTGCTTGCTCCCGTCACCATATTCCTCGTATACTGAATATGGCCCGGAGTATCTGCGATTATAAACTTCCGGGCAGGAGTTGCGAAATACCTGTAGGCAACATCAATTGTGATTCCCTGTTCTCTCTCGGCCCTTAATCCATCAGTCAGTAATGAAAGATCAATCCCCTCTTTACCAAGGCGTTTACTGGATTCAACAATATGATCCATCTGGTCTTCAAAGATTGATTTGCT
>CAYNGW010000220.1:0-3484 GCA_964396955.1 uncultured Rikenellaceae bacterium
CTTTTGATTTCAACTCAAATTTATCAATATTATTGTACTTGTCAATAATCGTGATTTTGTTTGTATCATGCTCAAAGCCGGCACCACTGTCGCTTAATGAATTTAATACGATGAAATCAAGTTTCTTACGTATCAGCTTGCTCTTCGCATTACTGATGCCGTTATCGGTTTCAAGGGCGAATCCTGCCAGCACCTGTGAGGATCTTTTAATCTTCCCGAGAGCCTCTGCAATGTCGGTTGTCGGTTTGAGTTTCAGCATCAGGGCTTTATTGCTTTTTTTGATTTTTCGCTTTTCGGATACGACAGGAGTATAATCAGCAACAGCAGCTGATAATATTGCGGCATCGCAATCCGGGAATCTTGAAATGCATTCGGATGCCATTGCTTCAGCCGTGACAACCCTGGTTATTCTGATAGTATTGTTCGCGGGCATGATATTTACCGGGCCAAGGACGAGTTCGACAATGGCTCCGTATTCAGCCGCGGCATCAGCAAGGGCAATTCCCATTTTACCGGAAGAAAAATTGCTTATGAAACGGACAGGATCAATTGATTCGCGGGTAGGACCGGCATTTATAAGGATATGCTTCCCTCTCAGCGGCTTACCGTTTTTTTTTTTGTAAAGAAGCTCATTATCTCCTTTACAATCTCTTCAGGTTCAGCCATTCTTCCTTTTCCCGTCAGACCGCTTGCAAGGTCCCCGGTTGCCGGTTCCAGGATCGTATTCCCGAAGGCTTTAAGGGTTTCGATATTAATTATTGTTGCCGGATGTTTAAGCATATCCATATCCATAGACGGAGCAATGAATACAGGGCAACGTGCTGATAAATAGGATGTTAAGAGAAGATTGTCGGCAATTCCGTTTGCCATTTTGGCTATTGAGTTTGCAGTTGCCGGCGCTATAAGAAAGAGGTCTGCCCATAAACCGAGATCAACATGGCTGTTCCAGTCACCATTTTCAGGATTGAAGAATTCAGTAAGCACCGGATTTTTTGACAGTGTTGAAAGGGTAAGAGGGGTTATAAACTCCCTGGCATGGTCTGTCATGATGACTTTAACTTCAGCACCTTCTTTAGCAAGCAAACGGATTATTGAAGCAGTTTTATAGGCTGCAATACCTCCGGTTACGCCAATAAGTATTTTTTTGCCTTTCAGCATTTCAGGCAGATTTTATTTTGATTTTGCTATTTTCTCAGGATTCCTGTGAAAGATCTTTCCTTCCTCAAGCTCCTGGAGTGCAATAAGAGTCGGCTTAGGAAGCCTTTCATAGAATTTCGAGATCTCTATCTGCTCACGGTTCTCAAAGACCTCCTCAAGGTTATCGCTGTATGAAGCAAATTCTTCAAGCTTCTTATTCAACTCCTGCTTCATCTCTACAGCAATCTGGTTCGATCTTCTTGATACAATGATCACCGTTTCATAAATATTACCCGTGCCTTGCGTTAATTTATCGATGTTACGTGTAACAGTTGTTACGGGGGCGTTTGATTTTCTGTAATCCATATTATTTTACTGATTATTTGCTACTGGTTCAATCGTTGTTCCTGTTTTAAGATACTCACTTATTTTCTGGAAAATTCTTTTTACTTCTCTTGAATACTTGCTCCCGGGAAACTCCTCCATAAAAGAATAGTAATCATCGAGAGTTGCCTGGTACCTTTCCTTCTGCCTCACTGCCAGGCTGTTTTCAGCATAGAGAAACAGAGAATTCAGCTTGAGAAACATCATTTCTTCCCTGTACTTTGTATCAGAATAATTTTTCAGGCTGTTTGTCAGGGCAGTAATAGCTGATTTATACTGTTTCATGTCGTAATAGAGCTTTGCGCTCATATATGACTTCTCCACAAGCTTTTCTTCAAGCTCCTTTACAAGCTTTTTACATTCCTCTATTCTGGGGCTGTAAGGATACCTTCTTATAAATACATTAAATCCTTCAATTGCATTCCTTGTATTGTCCTGATCAAGTTCTGCACGCGGGGCAATATTATAATCACAAAGAGCTCCCATAAAAACGGCTTCCTCAGCATATTTGCCGAAAGGGTACTGATCGGCATAAGACTTAAAATAGGTCCCGGCAGAAAAATAGTCTTTCATCTTGTAAAAGCTCTGGGCGTTCAGCCAGTTCAGGTCTTCTGCCTCTTCAGTCGCCCTGTACCTGGGAAGCAACTGTGCAAGAAGTTCAGTTGCCTTTACATACTTGCCGTCATCGAAATATTCCCTTGCCTTTGCTTTTTTCAGGTCATAATCATCGCTCTTCAGGAGTTTTTCAAACTCACCGCAGGAACTGACCAACACTAAAAGTATCAATAATATATAGGATACTGACCTCATAAAAAATGTTGCGCAAAATTACATAAAATTTTCATATCATTGATAAAAACGGAAGTTTTCTGGAATTATTCTGAAAGTACAGAATTCTTTCTTCTTAGACGCCAGAGGCGTCCAATTCCAATATCCATGGATAGTTCAAATCTATTCAACCGCCTTTTAGGGTTGTTAATATATTAATCACAGTACCCCGGATGTAACCGGGGATATTGGACTTCAAAGCCACCGGCTTTCTCTTAAAAAGGTATTGATAGATAAATTACGTATAAATAGGTATCAGGAAACAGGTGTTAATCTATATTTTTGTGAAAATTTTATACAGAAAAAGAAATCATGGATATTTTTGACAAAATCAAATCGAACAGAGGTGCCTTAGGGCAGTATTCGGAAGCCGGTGATGGCTATTTCATGTTCCCGAAGCTTGAGGGAGAGATTGCTCCCAGGATGATGTTCAGGGGAAAAAAGGTATTGACATGGAGTCTGAACAATTACCTTGGACTGGCTAATAATCCTGAAGTAAGGAAGGTGGATGCTGAAGCCGCAGCGAATTACGGTTTAGGTTATCCGATGGGTGCAAGAATGATGTCGGGACAGACTACAAATCACGAAAAATTTGAGAAAATGGCAGCGGAATTCGTAAAAAAAGAATCTGCATATCTTCTCAACTACGGGTACCAGGGAATGGTTTCCATTATCGATGCACTTGTTGACAGGCATGATGTCATCGTATATGATTCTGAATCGCATGCATGCATCATGGATGGCCTGCGGCTCCATTTCGGAAAAAGATTCGTATATCCCCATAATGATATTGAAAACTGTGAAAAGCAGCTTCAGCGTGCAACAAAGCTGACTGAAGAGTCAGGAGGCGGTATACTGGTAATTACAGAAGGCGTATTCGGAATGGCAGGAGATCTCGGCAAACTTGATAAGATCGCTGCACTGAAGAAGAAATATAATTTCCGGTTTCTTGTTGATGATGCACATGGATTTGGAACTATGGGAGCCACTGGAGCAGGCACCGGGGAACACTTTGGAGTTCAGGATCAGATAGATGTTTATTTTGCAACCTTTGCTAAATCTATGGCAGGAATAGGAGGATTTGTGGCAAGTACGAAAGATGTCGTTACTTACCTGCGGTTTAACCTGAGATCAC
>CAYNGW010000221.1:0-3443 GCA_964396955.1 uncultured Rikenellaceae bacterium
GGAAAAGATTGTTCTCCACGGCAGCCAGTCCTATTGCCGCTGCAATGGAAAGGATCCCCTGCCCTCCCACTCCCGACAGGATAATATCATTTTTCATGATTGATGTATATTTCGGATTTCGGATTTCGGATTTCGGATTTTTACTTATTATTCGCCTGAAGCTTTAGATTTTTTTCTCCTTGCAGCTGTCTGGATGCATTCCCTTGCAGAGATTATCACCGATACTCCCCTGTAACCAAGCTCTTCGCTGATTATACGTGTATTTTCCTCATGATTTTTACGCAAAGGGATCATAGTTATGAGGTGCTCCCGTGCAACACCTATCCCCAGACATATTTGCTCGAGCCTCCCAGTGGCCTGAGATTTCTGACCACCCGTCATGCCTGCTGTCGAATTGTCGGATATGATAATCGTTACCGGACAGTTTTTCACGACAGCATCAAGAAGCCCGGTCATTCCTGAATGTGTGAATGTTGAATCTCCGATGACGGCAACAGTCGGAAATAATCCTGCATCTGCAGCACCTATTGCCATAGTAACAGAGGCACCCATATCCACACATGAATTGATTGAATTATAGGGCGGCAGTGCACCAAGAGTGTAACATCCGATATCAGAGAATACCTTTCCGGTACCATAAGGACTGACAGCTTCAATTAAAGCGTTGAACATGTCGGCATGGCCGCATCCCTTGCAGAATGACGGAGGTCTCATTTTGACCAGGTCAGGAACGTTTTTTCCATGACTGACAGGCATTCCGAGAGCTTTTGCCACTATTGCCGGATTGAGCTCTCCGTCACGCGGCACGGTTCCATCCATACGACCCAGGATTTTAATTCCCTTATCGAGGATCCCTCTCAGTCCTTCCTCTATTACAGGGTAACCCTCTTCAAGAACCAGGACCTCCCTGCATCTTGAGGTGATTTCCTTCATAAGGTCACCGGGAAAAGGGTATGCTGCTATTTTAAGTACAGGGTAATTGTCAGATAAGTCTCTTATATTCTCAATCAGATAATTATAAGCAATCCCGCAGGTTATTATGCCCATATCTCTCTTCTTCCCATCCCTGAATGAATTGTACTTTGATATCCTGACATCATATTTTATTGATTCATAAGATTTTAATAATATCCTGTATTTCTTTCTTGCCAGGGCGGGAAGAAGGACGAACTGGCCCGGATCGGAAGGCATCTTCAGTTTTTTCTCAGGTGCAGGATGTTTTATCAGTTCAACACTTGCCCGGGAATGGGCAAGTCGTGTAGTTATCCTTATCATTACAGGCACCCTGTATTTTTCTGATAATTCGAATGCATCAAATACCATATCATAGGCTTCCTGCTGACTGGAAGGCTCGAAGCAGGGAACAAAAGCAAATTTTGCATAGAACCTTGAATCCTGTTCATTCTGTGAGGAATGCATTGAAGGATCGTCTGCCGAGACAACAATCATACCACCGTTGACTCCTGTTATGGCAGCATTGATAAATCCGTCCGATGCCACATTGAGTCCAACATGCTTCATTGCTACCATTGACCGTTTACCTGCATACGACATGCCGAGAGCGGCCTCCAGTGCTGTCTTCTCATTTGATGACCATTCCCTGTGTATGCTGCGGTCTGATGCCGTTTTTGATGCCTGGATATATTCCATTATTTCAGTTGAAGGAGTCCCGGGATAAGCGTACATACCGCTTAGTCCGGCATCAATAGCAGCCTGAGCTATAGCCTCATCGCCTAATAAAAGTTGCTTCATTTCAGACACAAATTGTGAAAAAGTGAAATTAATTAAAATTTAGTTAAATGTTTTATGGTTACATTCAATAATGTTTACTTTGCAGACTCTATCAGATTAGTTACGTTATTACAGTTTACGGGTACTCTTGAACAGGATATTTTATACAATCATTCTTTTACTGCTGGTTTTTTTGCCCCTGAAAAGTCAGACGATCAGTCCTGAAAGATTCGTACAGGTAAGCGGGATAATAACCGACATCACCAACAGGCCAGTTTCCGGGGTTGCAGTTATCTCAAAGAAGCTCCGAAGGGGAGCCATCAGCGAAAGAACAGGCATATATTCAATTACAAGCACTCCGGGAGATACAATTTTTTTCAGGGCACTGGGATTTAAAAGGTATCACACGATTATTCCTCCTTCATACGAAGACAGGCATTGCATGGTTGATATAGTGCTGGAACTGGATACTATTCCAATCAAAGAGGTCACAATCCTTCCCTGGAAAACCTACAATGAATTTATCAAGGATATGACCCGCGAAAAACCTGCTGATCCGTTAATTGAAAACATGAATGAGAATATTGCATCAATATACGTGGCCGTTTCCAATCAGACTGGTGTAAGTATCTCACCTGAAGCAGGATACAGGTACGCAATGGAACAGAATTTCAATGCAATGGCAACCAGGTATCAGTTCCCAGTCAATAACCTGTTAAATCCATTTGCCTGGGCTAAATTCATCAGTGAGGTTAAAAATGGATTGTTAAAGAACAAGTCAACCAAAAGGCCGCAACCGGCAAAACCTGTTAAGAAGAAAAAGAAGGCTCAGACAAAATGATCATTTCATTTTGTAATTTTGTACTGTATGAAGAATTATGATGGCAAAATTGTCGGCATTCTTGGTACTGTGATCATCCATCTTGTCGCAGCAATCCTTTTCATGCTGTTCCAGATCCGTTCCCTTAACATAGACCGTTCAAAGGAATTTACAGTGGAATTTGCTGAATACAGACCTGAGGTGCCTGAGGAGGAGGAAAAGCTTATTGAGCTGCCTGCCAGTTCCATAGAAAGAATATTGCAGGGTGACGAAGACATGCTCAACATTGCCCGTAACCTGGCCAACAGACCCGACGAAAAAATTGATCCGGAGGATTACATTGATAAAGTGAAAGAAGAACTTATTGAGAGCGGCAAGCTTGGCATCGATAACTATATAGATGAATGGAAAAGACTAAAAGAGGCTGGTGAGGATGCAAACGCTTCATTTGAGAACAGGGCTAATGAAAAAGAAGAGGAACCAGAAGAATCTGAGATCATGGCTGCCAATTACCAGGGTCCCACCAGGATATATTATAATCTCGAAGGGCGAAATCATACCTACCTCCCGATACCGATATACAAATGCGAGGGATCAGGGAAGGTTGTCCTGGCGATCCTGGTGAATCAGAAGGGTATTGTTGAAGAAGCAAAGGTTATTGAGACAGAAAGCACGACCACCGATCTGTGCCTGGAAGAGACTGCCGTCAGTACTGCATTGATCTCAAGGTTCAATCAGGATTTGTATTCACCGAAACTCCAGGCAGGTACATTATCATATCATTTTGTTGCGCAATAGAATGCATAAAGGCATTAAGGCATTAAGGCATTAAGGCATAAAGGCATAAAGGCATAAAGGCATAAAGGCGTTAGGGCGTTAGATCATTTATGGA
>CAYNGW010000222.1:0-3429 GCA_964396955.1 uncultured Rikenellaceae bacterium
ATATCTATAATTTTCTTGGGATACCCTATGGGGCAAATACGACAGGAAAAAACAGATTTATGCCTCCTCAGAAACCCGATCCGTGGAAAGATATATATCCGGCAGTATATTGGCCTAACGCTGCGCCACAGCTGCTGGAAAACTTCTATGCAAACAGATATCTTGCCTTTACTGATTACTGGCATTATGATGATGTAAGTGAGAATTGTCTCGGAATAAACGTCTGGACACCAGGATATAAAGACAATCAACAACGTCCGGTATTGTTGTGGATTCATGGCGGAGGTTTTACTAGTGGTAATTCAATAGAACATCCTGAATATCATGGTGAGAATCTGAGCCGTTTCGGGGACATAGTATTTTGTTCTCTGAATCACAGGCTTGGCCCACTGGGTTTCGCAAATTTTGCAGGAGTTGGCGGTGAGAAATATGCAGCATCGGGGAATGTCGGGGTGTTAGATATTGTAGCAGCCCTGGAATGGATAAAAGATAATATTTCGAATTTTGGAGGCGATCCCGGAAATGTAACGATTATGGGGCAATCCGGCGGTGGAGCAAAAGTATGTACGCTTACGTCAATGCCTTCTGCAAAAGGCCTGTTTCATAAGGCTGTTCTGTTAAGCGGCACTCTGCTTAGTGCTGCAGAGAAAGAGTACAGCGAAAAACTTGGAGCTTATATTTTAAAAGAAGCCGGATTAACCGCATCACAAATTGATAAACTTCAGGAAATACCCTGGAGAGATTATTATAAACTGGCTGTCAGCGCGAATTATAAGCTAAGGAATGAATACGGGGACAAAGCATTTAAAGGAGTAAAGAGCATGTTGATGGGATTTAGCCCGGTTGTAGATGGTTTATATATACCTCGCCAGACTTATACTCCGGATGCTAATCCATTGACAGCGGACATACCGATGATAATTTGCAGTACGTTTTATGAAACATCACCAAGCTCATTTGATTCATCTCTTGAAGATATCTCTTTAGATAAAGCAAAGGAACTGGCACAAACGGGGTTTGCTATGGGAGAACCTTTAAATGATCCCTCTGCGACTATTGATGCATATGCAAAATGTTTCCCGGACAGAAAGCCGGTTGAAATTTTATCTCTGGCAATTAACAACAGAAAGAGGGAGATAGACCTGGCTAATAGAAAGATCGCTTTGAATAAGGCTCCTGTGTACCTTTCATGGTTTGGCTGGAACCCACCGTTATTTGATGGCCGTTTAAGAGCTTTCCATACTATGGATATCGGATTCTGGTTTTATAATACCGATGTTCAGATTTCTCATTCAGGTGGCGGGGCAAGACCGAGGAATCTGGCCGCAAAAATGGCAGGTTCACTGGTACAGTTTATGAAAACGGCAAACCCAAACGGAGGAGGATTGCCGGACTGGCCGAAATATACGGCTGAAAATGGCGAAACAATGATCCTGGACGATGTGAGTGAAGTGAAGAATGATCCGGACAGAGAAGCCAGAAAAACAATATAAGTATCATAAAAATCCTATTAATGTTAACATAAAAAATTAAAATTATGAAAGCAGTATTTTTTTCAATTTTCATGTTTCTTTTTGCATTCTTAACAATTGCACAGCCACCACCGACAAGAAGTACGATGAAAGTCCTGGAAGACAACAAAGTACACTTCAGTTTACATGCACCTGAAGCACATGATGTAGAAATCACAGGAGAATGGATGCCCGGGTATGGATCAATTTCGTTTGAAAACGGAGTAATGAAAAGAGGACCGATTGTCAGCGAAAAACTTGTGAAGGATGACACAGGTTTATGGAGTATAACTCTCGGACCTATAGTACCAAACTCATATGGGTATAGTTATATCATTGACGGAGTTATGGTAACAGACCCGAGCAATGTAATAGTTAAGAGGGATGGCGCTACTCTTTTGAGTGTTTTGTTCATTCCGGGAAAGGAGTCTGAATACATTGATGTAAAAGAAGTTGCCCATGGATCTCTTAACAGGGTATGGTATAACTCGCCTGCTTTAGGCATGTACCGCCGGATGCTTGTTTATACGCCTCCCGGATACGAAACCGGTACAGACAAATACCCTGTTTTGTATCTGTTGCATGGGGGCTCTATTGATGAAGAAGGGTGGACCACTATGGGGAAAGCACATTTGATATTAGATAATTTGATAGCACAGGGGAAAGCCAAGCCTATGCTCATAGTAATGCCCAATGGATACGCGAATCAAACAGCTGCTCCGGGTGAAGGCCCTGTTATTAAAAATGTACCCGCTCCCGGAATGGCATTTTCGTATGGAGCTTTTGAGAAAAGCCTGGTTAATGATATAATCCCTTTCATTGAATCAGCATACCGTGTTATTCCGACTAAGGAAGGCCGCGCTGTTACAGGTCTGTCAATGGGGGGTATGCATTCTTTCAATACGACGCTTAACAATCCTGATCTTTTTTCTTATATCGGTGTTTTCAGTGCAGGAGTGAGGAATCCTACTCCCGAGATCGAACAGCAAATAGAAACGCTCAAGGCAAGTAAACCAAAACTTTATTGGGTGGGTTGCGGAGTTACTGATCCATTGGCCTATACCAGCACTAAGACCCTTGTTGAATTACTTAAAAAGCACGACTTTAATTTTGTTTACAGAGAGTCTGAGGGTGCACATACCTGGTTTACCTGGAGGCCTTACTTAACGGAATTCGCACAATTGCTTTTTAAATGAAATTCTAAAGGGAGTGAGCGGAAACAAGTAAAGATGACTATTAACAATAATAAATACATTGTTATCAAATTAATAGTCATCATGAAAAAAATATCAATGAAATTATCTATTGCATCGGCAATGTGCATAATAGCTGGAATATTTACGGGTAACCTTGCCGCCCAGCAGGTTCAGCAGGGGCAAGCCCCGAATATGCCAAAAAGGCCGGAACCTTCTGATTGGGAGTACCCTACCGGCCCTTATTCAGTGGTAATGAGAGTTGATGAGGCTCTTCCTGACCATACCATTTATTCCCCTTCGGATTTGTCAATTTTCCCGGGTAAAGATAAACTACCTGTTGTAGTGATGTCCGGGCCTGGTTGCGATTTTGACGGAGATTCATATCGGCCGTTTTGGACTGAAATAGCTTCTTATGGCTATCTCGTAATTGCTGTCGGACCTCCTGTTCCGGAGGGTACGAGGGCCCCAATATTCTATAATAAATCCAAAGATATGATTAAGGGAGTCGATTGGGCATTTGCAGAAAATGTAAAAAAAGGAAGCATGTATTATGGTAAAATTGATACCTCAAATGTTGTACTTATGGGTCAGTCATGCGGTGGAAGCCTGGTAATTCAACTTACAAATGACCCTCGTATCACATGTCTTGCATTCTGGAACAGTGGCGCCTTACCGAAAGCAGAAAGCGGTGATGCAAGGGTAAACAGTGACGGGAAATGGGC
>CAYNGW010000223.1:0-3351 GCA_964396955.1 uncultured Rikenellaceae bacterium
GACAGGGGCCATGGGCTTCGGAACATCAGTAACGATCTTGCGCAGCCTGGTCCCCTTTCCTCCTGCCAGGATGATCGCTTCCATCATTTCACCTGATTAAGCCGGCCGAATAATTCTTCTTCAACCAGGCTGCAGATAATATGGCCGACAAGGTTATGCAGCTCCTGTATGCGCGGTGTTTCACCTGAAGGAACCTTTATGCAGATGTCACAGTGGTCTTTCATTAATCCCCCATAAATACCTGTAAGTCCGATAGTTACAATTTCATTCTTCCTGCAGGTTTCCAAAGCTTCAATTACATTCTGTGACGTCCCGGATGTTGAAATTCCCATGAATATATCGCCGGGACTGCCCAGAGCCTCAGCCTGACGGGCGAAAACTCTTTCGAACCTGGAATCGTTCCCCACTGCCGTAATAATTGAGGTATCAGTCGTTAATGCAATAGCCGGCAAACCTGGCCGGTCAAATCCGAAGCGGTTCACAAATTCCGCGGCAATGTGCTGGGCATCAGCAGCACTGCCTCCGTTACCTGCCAGGAATAATTTCTTTTTATTCCTGAAAGCTGATATTATTGCTTTTGCTGCATTCTCAATGCCTGATAAAGCTTCCGGTGATTCCAGAAGCTTCTGCTTTAATTCAGCCGAACTTTTTATTTGATTTTTTATTCTTTCCAGCATATGTTATTATATCTTACGGTTAACTTGTTTCTTGTTTCTTGTTTCTTGTTTCTTTTGTCTTGTAACTTCAGTGTATTTTCCAACCCTGGCATCCATTTTCACTGAAATGGAAATTAAGCACTTTGCCATTGAACCTGTTAAGGATTTTGATTAAATCGAGCCTCCTGACCGGGTTTATTGTAAAAAACATAAAACCTCCTCCCCCGGCACCTGAGACCTTGCCTCCGTATGCGCCTGCTTTAATTGCAGCTTCATATATTTTTTCAATATTCTTATTAGAGATTGCCGCAGCCATTTTCTTTTTGTTCTCCCATTCCTTTCCCAATTCCCTGGCAAACTTAATTATGTCACCTTTAAGCAAAAAGTCTTTCATTATATAAGAATTCTGCTTAATCCTGTGGGTGGCTTCGACCGGTAGCTTTTTCCCTTTACTTGTATTTGCCTGCTGCTCCTTTATTATTTTATCCGATGATCTGGATGCACCGGTATAAAACAGCACCATTGATACTTCAAGTTCATCTGCTATCCAGCGTTTTATTCTCAAAGGATTTACTATTACTCTGTCGTCTTTGTAAAACTCTATGAAATTGAATCCCCCGAATGTTGCGGCATACTGGTCCTGCTTGCCGCCCCTTAGTCCAAGGTCAATTCTTTCTATCTGCCACGCCAGATGTGCCATGTCATAATCTCCCAGCGGCAGGTTCATCCATTCTGCAAATGCTTTCAGTATGGCAACAACCATTGTCGATGACGAACCCAGACCGCTTCCGGGAGGTGCATCACAATAAGTAGTGATTTTAAAAGAGAGAGGACTGGTAATCCTGAAGTCCTTAACGATACGATTATAGACACCTTTATGAAGATCAAGACAGCCATCAATCGGTAAAGTCAGTTGAGAATGATATTTTTTCTTCAGGTTCAGATCCGCGGCATTGATGATTATTGATCCTGAGGTTGTTTCCTCAATGGTGCAGTATGCATACTGATCAATTGTCGCATTTAATACAGCTCCTCCGTACATGTCAGAATAAGGGGAGACATCGGTGCCTCCACCTGCGAGACCAAGACGTAATGGGGCTTTACTTCGGTAAATCATGGTTGTTGAATTTCGGATTTCGGATTTCGGATTTCGGATTTCGGATTTGGGATTTTTTTCATTCCGCAATCACAAATCCGCAATCCGCAATTTTAAATAGTTTTATATATTTCTAATATTGAAGTTGTTAATTTTTCCCAGGCAAATTTAGCTTTTTCTTCTTTTACTCCCTTTTTAAACTGTTCCTGACGGTTATTGGTGAAATAATCATTAATTGCATCAGCAACAGCCTTTGCTTCAGGTTTTACCACGTATCCGCATTTGCCATTAGCTACTATTTCGCTTAATCCTCCGACATCAGTAACAAGCATGGGCTTTTCAAAATGATATGCGATTTGCGTCACACCGCTCTGAGTGGCGCTCCGGTAAGGCTGAACAATCAGGTCTGCTGCGCTGAAAAATGCAGCAACTTCATCTTCCTTTATAAAACGATCGAAGAGAATGACGTCATTGCCAAGATCATTTTTATCAATAATCGTCTTATAAGGAACTGAGCTCTCATAGAACTCTCCTGCAATGATGAGCTTCATCTTTCTGTTCCGCAAACGCATGTCGGCAAAAGCCTCCAGCAAAAGATCGAGTCCCTTATATGCTCTGATAAATCCAAAAAAGAGCATGTATGAATACCCGGTATCCAGGCTGAGTTTCTTTAATGCTTCATCACGCGGCATGACTGCACCATAATTGTCATACAGAGGATGAGGATTAAATGCGACCGGGATATCAATCCTGAATGTTCTAAGATCATCGCCAACGTTGCGGGACATTACGACAGCACCGTCAATACTGCGGATAAAATAACGTGTGAGAAATCTGTCAATAAAACTCTTCTCGTGAGGAATGACATTATCGAAAATGCAGATCACCCTGGTGTTTCCTTTCTTTTTGTTCCCTGCAATCCTGGCGACGGTACTAAAGCACGGAGACATGAATGGATGCCAGTATTTAATAATTATGATATCTGGTTTCTCCTTCCTGATGCGGTGACCTGTTTTTATCCAGTTCAGCGGATTAATTGAATTCAGTATCCTCTCTATGTTGATTCCCTGCGGGGCCGGACCCTCAGTATATTGTGTTTTTCCGGGGAAAAAAAATCCGGGATACTGCAGGGTGAATGTAAGAATCTCAGCATCATGTCCTTCGGAAATGAATTGCCTGGCAAGGCGTTCATTATAAGATGCCAGGCCTCCACGGTAGGGATGGGCTGTTCCGATGATTATGATACGCATACAAGAAGTAAAATTCAAATTTAGCAAAATAGAACGGATATGAAAAGGCAACAGGTGACAGGCGACAGGCAACAGTAAGAAAATTAAAAACAATCAGCCTGACGCCAGTAGCCTCTTAGTCAGGATTACTTAAATAATCACTCAGATAACTGAATGACGGTGTCAGATTGCCATCTTTGAGAATGGTCGCCCTCGTGATCATTGGGCTTTCTGTTTCTGTCAGGAGGTCATGCAAAGTATTCTTCATCAGCTGCTTACCAAAATCTAGCGAAGCATCACGTGGTAGTTCGCCCGGAAGATTATCTATGGACATCACAGTAATATTCGTCGGTCGTGAGAATGCCGGCTC
>CAYNGW010000224.1:0-3322 GCA_964396955.1 uncultured Rikenellaceae bacterium
ATATGATAATTTCCAAATTGCCTATCTTTAGTCATTAATCCAACTTCAGAAATGATAAAGAAAGTATTCGCTCTTTCGTTTGCAGTCATCCTTCTGACCGGATGCGGCAACAGTGAGGAACAGATCATCAAACGGGCAGATAATATTCATAAGAATTTCCTGACGGTCGATACTCATTGTGACACACCGCTTGAAATTATAAAAGACGGTTTTGATCTAGGGGAAAAGCATGACAGGGGATGCGTCGACTTTCCAAGGATGGCTGAGGGAGGCCTTGACGCTGAATTCTTAGCAGCATATATCGGTCAGGGACCGAGGGACGATTCATCAACCAACCAGGCTCACCTGGAAATAATAAAAATAATTGAGGCTATACATGAGAATGTCGAAAAGAACTCCTCAATGGCAGAGATCGCACTTTCACCTGATGATGCCTGCAGGCTGAAAAAAACCCGTAAATTGTCGGCATTCATCGGAATTGAAAACGGCTATCCTGCAGGTAAGGATATCGCAAGGATAAAGCAATTTTATGATATGGGTGCCAGGTATATAACTCTCTGTCATTCAGGGAATAATGATATTTGCGATTCTTCTTCTGATCCAAAGGGACCTGAACATAACGGACTGTCATCTTTTGGAGAAGAGGTGGTAAAGGAAATGAACCGTATCGGTATGATCGTGGATGTCTCCCATATCTCTGATGAGTCATTCTACGACGTTATAAATGTATCTAAAGCCCCAGTAATTGCATCTCATTCATCCTCAAGGGCATTATGCTCCAGCCCGAGGAACCTCTCTGACGACATGCTCCTTGCACTTAAAAATAATGGCGGAGTTATCCAGATCTGCATACTGAGCAGCTATATTAAAACTCCGGAGCCGAATCCTGAACTGGAATCCGGAATAGCAGAGCTTAAAACTAAATATGGTGATTTCAGTAAATTATCGGATGAGGAGAGAGATAAATTCCGTAATGAAAGATGGGAGATAATGAACAAATACAGGAAGCTGGCAACTGTGGCAGACGTGGTTGATCATATTGATCATGTGGTACAGGTTATCGGTATTGACCATGTGGGCATTGGTACCGATTTTGACGGCGGGGGAGGGGTTGACGGATGCAAATCAGTTGCAGAAATGAAGAACATCACCATTGAATTATTGCGCCGCGGTTACACAAAAACAGAAATAGGGAAAATATGGGGTGGAAATACGATGAGGGTATTTCGTGAAGTTGAGGAGCTTGCCGCTAATTAGGCATTGTCAGCTACATACCTTGTACCGTGCACCTTGTACCTTTATGCTTTTACTCTCGAAAATCTCAACGTCCTCAATATCCAATCAGGCACCGATTTCCCGGGCTTCCTTTTCTTCAGATTGAGGTACCATCCCAGCTTTTTCAGGAGAGCTATTTTGTGTGTTTCAACAAACTCGATAAGTGTACCGTCGGGATCTTCAATATACGAAAAATGACCTGCAGCCTCGCCCATATCGAAACTATTACCGTCATGACTATGCTTGCTGTCAACCCTGAAAGGGAATCCCTGTTTTTCACAGTGTGCTTTCAACTCGTCCATATTCACTATATCGTAGCATAAATGTATAAAACCGGGATCACCCCAGAAGCGGTCCTCATATATTCTTTTCCCGGGTTTGTCGGCACTTATCAGCTCGATCTCACTGGGTCCCAATACCCTGCTGAACGGACCTATTACAGGTGTTGACCTTCTCAGCAATACTCTCCGAAAAGCATTTCCTCCGCCGGGAAGAGCGGCCATATCCGGAAAAACAGCTGTTGAATCGTATGCAACTTCATCATAACCAAGGATATCAGAATATACCCTCCTTGCTTTTTCAATGTTTGAAACACCAATCATGGCGCCGTATGAGCCTCCGGAGACTTTATTCTCATTCATAAACCAGTTGTTCCCCTCAACCATCTGAAAGATATTTCCATACGGGTCTTTTATGAAGAAGCTCTTTTTACCGGAAGGATCCGGTGACGGTTCTCCAGGCAGAGCTGAATTGTTTTTCTGGTAGAAGGAATATGCTGTGCCGATATTCTTTACTTTCATTTTGCATCCAATGATGCCAGTATCCCCCAGCTTTATCTCCTCTTTGATCTGTACCGGTTCTCTCCCAACATACTGCCATATCTCAAATCCCCCTCCGCTCTGGAGGTTTAAAGCCAGCACCGCATGCCTGCTCCTTGGCTTTCCGCCTGTAAAAGGAAGCATCAGCTTTGCTTCTGCCTCTTCTTCAAAGATCCTGCAATCCATTCCAAACTGCGTTATATACCACTTCCACGCTTCGCTGAGGTTTACTACTCCGATCCCTATCTGCTGAATGCCTCCTATATAATATCCCTTCATATTTTAAGAATTTAATTTATATTACATTGGTTTTAACTTATCTGCTATCCGGAAGAAGAGCCAGGGGCAGATACGCCTGATATAGAGCATTGTCAGTTCTCCTCTGCCCACAAGGATCTCTCTTTTATTCCTGAGTATTCCCCTTATGATTATTTTCGCTGCTTTCCCGGGTGTTATGCCTTTTGCCAGACCCTCATCCATTTTCCCATGTTCTTTGCCTTCAGAATCCAGGGCGTGATATGATATATTGGTTCTTACCCTTCCGGGGATGAGCACAGATGTTCTTATATTATTCTTTTTATTTTCAAGATAGAGTGTTTCAAAAAATCCATGGAGCGCCTGTTTTGATGCAGAATAGGTGGAACGAAGCGGGAAGCCAAATCTTCCTGATATGCTGCTTGTTGCAACAATGTGCCCCGACTTTTGATTTATCATGTATGGCAGTACAGCTTTTGTGAGTGCTATTGTTCCGAAATAGTTGATCTCGAATATTTTCCTGTCAAGCCAGACCGGTGTCTCATCAATCCTTGCTCTCTGGCTTATTCCTCCGATGTTTAAAAGATAATCCAGCCTTTCTGTCACCTTCATTTGTTGTCCGACCAGGCTGCCAATGCCGGAAGTATCAGAAAGATCAAAAGGTACACAGATGATCCTGGATGATCTGTCAGCACATCCGGCTTTTACCCTTTCAAGTCCTTGTAGATCGTTCGATGAAATAATAACTGTGGCTCCCCTTTTAACAAACTCATAAACCAGCGCTTCTCCGATACCTGATGATGCACCTGTTATCCAGGCATATTTCCCGGAAAATATTTCATGTTTCTTTTTCACTTCAGACTCGGAATCAGGTTTAGTAATTCATTATGATTCTTCTTCAGGGTGAAATACTCTTCTTTTTTACCCCTCATGTATTTTCTGATCCTGAAACCTCCGATGATCCGCCGGAAAAA
>CAYNGW010000225.1:0-3320 GCA_964396955.1 uncultured Rikenellaceae bacterium
ATTTCAAAGCTGACAGGTGTTACAAGCCGCATATCTCCGTTTACTGTGCGGAAGATAACCGGCTCGGAGGGTATGATGCTGGTTGATCCGATGATCCGGAGAATTCCATCAGACTCAGCGGGTTTGGTTGAGCTCAAAGAAGATATTCTGAATAACAGGTTTGCTCGTGATATTGTCATTTCATCAGATATGACTTCAGCCTCCATTACAGCAACGATCAACAATTCTGAAAGTGAGGATGTCACTTTGCATAAAATAGATTCGATAACCGGTGTCCATTCCGGATCTGCGAAAGTAATGACAGGCGGATTACCATATATAAGACAGCATATAATGAAGGACGTGCGCAGAGATGCGGTATTCCTGGTGCCGCTTGCATTGATGATAATGCTCGTAGTATTGAAATTAAGCCTTGGTGAATGGAAAAGCGTCCTGATGCCTTTCAGTGTGGTAGTGCTGTCAACGGCTACGTGCATGGGTTTGATCCCCCTGCTGGGCTGGAAGATGTCAATAATAACCTTGCTGGTCCCGATCATACTTGTTGCCGTTGCAAACAATTATGGAATTTATCTGGCTGCAAGATACCAGGAGATCAGCCTGAAAGGAGGCTCTGATTCCGGAAAAGGCATTATCAGGGAGCTCCTGAGTTCTCTTAATATGCCGATATTGTTCAGCGGACTGACAACTATTGCAGGTATTCTGGGACTGCTGGCACATTCCATCATTCCAGCCAGGCAGGTAGGTATCCTTTCAGCTGCAGGGGTATCGGTGGCATTGGCTATGAGCCTCATTTTGATACCTGCCCTCATTTACCTGCGGGGAAAAGAAAGTAATATCCCAAAACCTGTGAAAATCAGGACAGGCAAATTTAACAGGTTATTAAATGCACTGGCAGCGCTGATCATAAAACATCCCGGAAAAATAATAGCCGGATTTGTGTTAATTACTGTAGTTCTTGCTTCCGGAATGACTCTTCTGAAAATCGAAACCAACCAGGAAAACTACTTCCCGAAAAGCAATCCGATAAGGATGGCTTCAGATGTTATCAACAGCAAGTTCGGAGGTTCGCAGACTGTTTCTGTAATGATCTCCGGAGATATCAAAGATCCGGCAGTAATGAAAGGGATTGATGATCTGACAAGCCAGGTTGAAGACATTGAAGGCGTGGGCCAGGTATTTTCCATATCACAGGCTGTCAGGGAGATGAGCAAGGCTATTTTCAGTCCCGGTGAGAGCAGTTATGATCAGATTCCGCAGACAAGTGAAGCTATTGCCCAGATGTTTGAACTCTATAATATGAGCGGTGATCCGGATGATTTTAAACAGATGATGAACCTTGAAAATACGAAGGCCCACATTCTTATCCGGCTCTCCAATCCCGAAAACAGTGTGATAAAAAGTGTCAAGGCAAAAATAACGGAGCTTACAAAAGATTTTCCCGCCGAAATAACTGTCGGAGGTTATGCAATAATCATGACGGACTTTGCTTCATCAATCATCAAAGGACAGGTTTCATCGCTTTTGTTTGCCCTGGTTACGGTATTGATACTGCTGGCTATAATCTTCAGGTCATTCAAAGGCGGGTTGACAGGATCCATACCTCTTGCAGCCTCGATATTAATCCTTTTTGGATTTATGGGTTTTACAGGTATTGCCCTTGATGCCGCAACAGCCCTGCTTTCGTCCATCATGATCGGTGTGGGCGTCGACTTCACCATTCAGTACATATGGTGCTTTAATATCCAGATTAAAAAAGGACTGTCGTATGAAGAATCCACAAGAACAGCCATGGGAACTATAGGAAGAAGCATTATAATCAATGCATGCAGTGTAATGGCCGGTTTTTCAGCCTTAATGCTGTCCGGGTTCACATCCATACGTTTCTTTGGTTACCTGGTGATAATCTCCATAGGGTCATGCCTGGCAGGAGCTTTGATCCTGATCCCGGCAATCCTGATGAGATTCAGACCGGGTTTTGTTGAAAAAGAACTACAGAAGACTAAAGATAAAAGTAAAAAGATAAAAGTAAAAAGACAAAAGAAAGATGAAAAGGAGAGTATTGATATTGGTATTGATTCTGCCGCTTTTGCAGGTATCGGCTCAGCAGCCGGACGCAGGGCAAATAATGAATAAGAGCCGTGATCTGAGCCTTATCGGCTCAATGAGCGCTACCATAAACCTCTCGATCACGGAGAAAAACGGGGCATCCAGGAACAGGACCATCTCAATGACCACAAAAAGCTTTCAGGACGGGATGGAAAAGCGGTTCATTAAATTCATCGAGCCTGCGGATGTAAGGGGCACGGCAATGCTGGTAGTGGATAATAAAAACATCGCCGATGAAATGTGGATATATCTTCCGGCACTTAAAAAGACGCGCCGGATAGTATCTTCCGAAAAAGGGAAAAGCTTTATGAGCTCTGAATTCTCCAATGCTGATATGAGTTCACCCACCCTCTCCGACTTTATAAACAGGCATACTGCCAATTCCGGTACTGATAACCAGTGGATAATAGAAAGCATCCCGGTGGATGAGGACAAAGCTGATGAGTACGGCTACTCGAAAAAGATAAGTTACATCAGCATGGACAAGTGCCAGGTGAAGAAGATGGAGTTCTATAATTTTGATAATGAACTGTTTAAAACAATCGAAGTCAAGAGCATCTACCCCCTGACTGACGGAAAGTTCATGATCAGGAATATGATCGCGAACAACCTTGTAACAAACAGAAAGTCGGAAATACAGTTCAGCAATATTGATGAACAGGTCAAGGTGGATGATACTTTCTTTACTGTCCAGAACCTGGAAAGATAGAAACCAGTTGCCGGTTGCCGTTTATTCATAAGTTTCATACATTTGCCTTATGACAGGTGTTGAAACATGTTAAGAACAGGGGAGACAATCTGTGCTCCTGCCACATCCGGAGGAGGCGCAATAGCAGTTATCAGGATCAGCGGTTCGCAGAGCATCAGCATTTGCGACAAGATATTCTTCCCTTCCGAATTGCGGATAAAGCTCTCCGAGCAGAAAGGTTATTCCATTGTCTATGGTGAGATCCGGGAGGGAGAGGAGATCATTGATGATGTCCTGGTAAGCATTTTCAGGGCGCCTCACTCCTACACCGGCGAAGATTCCATTGAGATATCATGCCACGCGTCCAGGTATGTACAGCAAAAGATACTTGAGCTGCTGACAAAGAATGGAGCAGTCCCGGCACAACCCGGTGAATTTACACAAAGAGCCTTCCTGAATGGGAAAATGGACCTGTCGCAGGCTGAGGCAGTTGCTGACCTGATAGCTTCAGAGTCACAAATGGCTC
>CAYNGW010000226.1:0-3297 GCA_964396955.1 uncultured Rikenellaceae bacterium
GACAGCATCCAATTTTACATAAGGGTAATCTTACAAGATATAATTACTTCATTGCAGATTTCTACTGTGACGAAAAAAAGGCAATTATTGAGGTTGACGGACCGATCCATGAAGAATCAGAAGAATATGATGAGTACAGAGATTCTGAATTAAATGAGCTGGAGATAAATGTTCTAAGTATTAAGAATGAAGAACTAGCTAATATGCCTGAAGTACTTAATAGAATTAGCAAATTCGTTAATGGGATAGGCTAATAATCAATAATATACACAAGCAAGTCTCCCCCTCCTTGCGCAAGCAGGGAGGGGGATTAAGGGGGTGGGTATGTGTGATCGGAAGTTGTCAGGGGGGTCTGGGGGGTTACGGCGTCACCATCTCCGTTCTCAGTTTGGCAACATAATCCCTGATAGTGTTGAGCGTTTCAACAGTAACCGTCATCTTTGCTCCGGATGAGCGCAGAACCTGTCTGGCGGTGTCTATCTCAAGATCGCCTTTTACGAAATAAATCTCAAAAGTATCAAAATAGTTTTTCAGGAATTTAAGTTTTTTGGTATAGTAAACCACGACAGGATCATCGTAATAGTTTTTCATGAAGCTCAGGAGGGAGGTGAGAGTATATTTCTGTTCTGCGATTTTCTGAACCACTTCAGCATCGGGATTGGCAGGATTATATACAAGCTGTGTGGCGATGAACATGGCTTCAACCCAACCCCCCATGACCATTAATCCTGCTGTGCTCTCCCTGCCGCTCTGCCTGAGATGTTCTTCAATATCGGTGTAGGCATTTTTCATCAGGTTTGTAATAGTGTCAGGATCGGCCATGTCGTTCTGCACCCTTCTGATCGATTCGGTAAGCATATTGTCAGGAATGCCAAGCTTATTGCTCATCTCCCTGATCGTTACCATATAGTCTATAACCTCCTGACCGAAACCAAACATCTTCAGATAACCGAAATCAACTCCATAAATTCCAGTATTGATCGCTGCCTGTGAATTGCTGAGATAAAGATCCATGTTTGATATCGGATTCAGGGTTGCATTATTATACGGAATTGCCAGCCTGTTAAAGATCACGCATATCTCCATCGGTGTAAGAAGGCCATAATAAGTTTCATTTTTTGCGGCCGGCTCAACCGTTCCGGTCGAGTCGGTTTTATATGTCGAAAAACTTGGCGTAAACGTGTCTTTTTCAGAAGCCTTGGGCTTGCAGGAGATAACTATTACTAATATCAGGATCAGCAGGGAAGAAAGGAGACTTTTCATTGCTTCGTTTATAATATGCCAAATTTAGAAATAAAAATGAAAATCATAATACTATCCTGTTCCCCAGCTTCTCCGATATCATCCTCAAAGCAACCTTCAGATTCTGATCCTTCCTCTGGAGAGCAAGGACTCTCTCCGTATCCCCGGATTTTGCTGCTTCCTGAAGCTGAGACATGATTTCCTTCAGCCTGACTTTTATCTTATCGCTTTTAAACTTGAGCACAACATCAGGAACGATATCTTTCAGCTTCATGTCCTCCGTTTCAACGAAGGTTTGCTTGTCTCTCCATATCCTGCTGAGTTCATGGGAATCAGACAGAAGATCGGCGGACAATCTTGAGATTGCCGGATCCTCATGTTTCACGAATAGCTTATCGCCCGGGAAGATGCCCTGCTGAGTGAAAAACCTGAATTCCTCAAAAATCTTTGCACATATATCATCATCAAAAAGAAGATCATCAGAAATAATCTCTTTGACAATATAATCAGATACTGTAGTTATCTCCTCCTGCCCATCCTCGCTGCGCCGCTTTCTTTCAAGCTCTGCACTTCCGAATTTCAGCAATAACCTGATGATCTCTTTTTCGGAATAGTATGTTACGATTTCCTGCTTTACCTGTTTCTGAATCACCGGAGGAGGAACGGGAAGGTCCTCAGGACCAGGGTATTTGTTCCTGTCCTGGAATGACCTTGCCTGACGCAGCTTGTTGACCTCATGGTAAAGTACTGCCTCCGTGATCTCAAGATGAGTACTGCACTCTTTAATATAGACAGTCCTGGTGATTGTTTCGGGAATTACTGCAATGGACCTGACAATATCACGGATAAGATTTGCCTTGAGGACAGGATCACCGGAGGCTTCTTCAAGTAGCAGGTCAGTTTTGAAGCGGATAAAATCAGTCTCCTTTTTTTTCAGATAATTAATGAATTCCGCATTACTGACCTTTTTTGAATATGAATCAGGATCCTCTCCGTCGGGAAGGAGAACTATCCTGACGTTCATGCCCTCTTCCAGTACAATATCGATACCCCGGATAGATGCCTTTATCCCTGCAGGATCGCCATCGTACAGTATGGTGATATTAGGGGTGAACCGTTTAATGAGCCTTACCTGTTCCTGTGTAAGCGATGTGCCTGATGATGCGACGACATTTTCAATACCGGCCTCATGCAGTGACATTACGTCGGTATAGCCTTCAACAAGATAGCACCTGTCTTCCTGTGTTATGGCCTTCCTGGCCTGAAAAATACCATAAACAATACGGCTTTTGTGATAGATCTCCGATTCAGGAGAGTTAACATATTTTGCTGTTTTTACGTCCGATTTCAGTATCCTTCCGCCAAAACCGAGAACCTGTCCGGATAGCGAATGAATTGGGAACATCACCCTTCCGCTGAACCTGTCAAAGAGATGATCCTCATGCCGGATGGACAATCCCGTCTTGATCAGAAAATCCTGTTTGTAACCATCATCCAGTGCCTGCCTGGTGAAAGCATCGCGTCTTTCAAAACTGTAACCGACTTCGAATTTCTTAAGCGTATTCTGCTGGAATCCCCTCTCCCTGAAATATGAAAGACCTACTGTCATCCCTTCATCGGTTTGAAAAAGATTTTCAGAGAACTGCCTTGCAGCATATGCAGTTAAAACCAGCAGGCTTTCACGTTCATTCTGCTTTTCAAGTTCTTCGGGAGTAAGCTCTTTTTCAACAACTTCGATATGATATTTCCGTGCAAGGTATTTAAGCGCCTCGGGATAGGAGAGATGCTCATGCTCCATGATAAAGTTGACTGAGTTGCCAACCTTCCCGCATCCGAAGCATTTAAATATCTCCTTCGAAGGCGAAACGGTAAATGATGGCGTCTTCTCATTATGGAAAGGACAGAGGCCCAGGTAGTTAATCCCGCGTTTCTTCAGGGGAACAAACTCCTGGATCACGTCAACGATCTGTGCAGCGTCAAGGATTTTCTCTATAGTCTGACGGTCAATCATAGTCCAAAGATATTATGAATATTGAGATAAATAACTCAAGTTGC
>CAYNGW010000227.1:0-3293 GCA_964396955.1 uncultured Rikenellaceae bacterium
TTAGTTTTCAGATCAAATACTCCTACAATACCACACATATTTCTTCGCTCTTAAACAAAATCGATTCCTAAACTACAGACTGCAAATCTAATTAATATTTTGAATAATAAAAACAAATATTTAATTAAATCAATACATTTGATAAATATTATTAACTAATAATCTATAAATAATTATAAATTTGCATAATTTATAGAACTTTCATATAATATATTAAATCATAAAACTCGTATTATATTGAAGTATTATTAATTGTTCTGTATGATTCCGTTCAGGCGTTCACACCCGATTTATTAAATATTGTTAAAAAATCTTCATTCTGCAGAAAGTTGCTATGGCAGATACAATATTTGGAAGTTAGTTGAGTACATTTTTCTATATTGCAAGACTTAAATTAAAATCTACAGGTATGAAAAGACTTCTATTAATTGTTCCGGGTCTTATTATAGCAGGTGTAATTGGCTATACTATCTTTCTCTTAATAGCCTATGATAAAGATTCTCAGGCTGTACAGCTGGGAAATGACCAGCAAATAAGTGAATGGAGAGAAGAGAACAGAACCGGAATTTCTTCAGAGACAGGATTGCTGAAATCCTGGCAAGAAGAAGGACCTGAACTGATATGGTCAATTGTTGAATTGCCCAAAGGTCATTCTCAGGTGTCATTTGGCAACAACACCATATATCTGACTGGCAACGATGGCCAGAATGACATACTGGTTGCACTTGATACTTTTGGAAAGATAAAATGGCAGACGGTATACGGCCGGTCATGGACCGCATCGAATCCGGAAAGCCGGTGTACTCCCACTGTTGAAGACAAAAGGGTTTATGTCTCCAGCGGATACGGTGATCTGGCCTGTATCGATGCTGAATCCGGAGCTATTATCTGGTCTCTTAAAGCCAGCGAGACCTATAAAGGGACTTATGGCGAATGGGGAATAGCAGAATCTTTGATAATCGACGGACAAAAGCTCTATTTTACACCAGGCGGTCCCGAAACCATGACAATTGCGCTTGATAAAGCCACAGGAGATCTCATCTGGAAATCGGCAAGCCTTAATGATGGTCCTGCATATGTTTCCCCGATATTGATCAATTACGCGGGTAAAAAGATTATTATTAATGTGTCGCTGCACCTGATTTTTGCCGTGGATGCATCTAATGGTGATATTCTATGGCATATCAATCATGTGGAGGCCATTAACAGTGAGAAATCCGTTGCTATCTGGCCGGATGCTCCTTTAATCAAATGCGTGACACCTGTATATCATGATGGGAAAATATATGTTACAGGAGGATATGATCATGGAAGCATTTTGCTGAGTCTGAACGAAGACGGGACCAATGTATCGGTTGACTGGATAGACTCGGTGCTGGATGTACACCATGGCGGAGTTGTGCTTGTAGACGGATATATATATGGTGCTAACTGGCTTAGCAATGCAGATGGAAACTGGTGCTGCCTTGAATGGAATACAGGAAAGAAGATGTATGAAGAGCACTGGAAATGCAAAGGCTCAATTATTTCTGCTGAAGGCATGCTTTATATCTATGATGAAAAAACCGGCTTTATCGGATTGGTCAAGCCCAATCCTGAAAAATTTGATCTGGTGAGCAGTTTTAAGGTGAAAGAAGGATCCGGACCCTACTGGTCTCATCCCGTAATCCACAATGGCAACCTGTTCCTGAGACATGGCAATGCACTGATGGTATATAAAATAAGGGCATAACGGCGTAAAGGCATAACGGTGTAAAGGCATAACGGCGTAAAGGCATAACGGCGTAAAGGCTTAAAAGAATACTATGATCATCTTAAAGGGAAATAATTGATGCTTCCGGAGGGGAAAAATACAACTTTAATAACAGTGACAGTTACTGTTCTTTTTATAGGAGCATTTCTATGGTGGCTCCTGGCTCCTCCGTCCTATGATGTAGCAGCTCGCGTTCCGGGAATGGATGGAAGACCACCACAAAAGGCGATCAGCGATTCTGTAATTATAGGGGAAAACATTGATACATTAGGTGTTATAGATGAAGTTGTTTTGGGAAGCTGGCCCCGTTTCAGGGGAGCTGATTTTGACAATATCAGCAAAGATCCGACGCACCTTGCTGAATCCTGGGATACCTCCGGTCCTCCTGTTGTGTGGCAGATTACCCTTGGTGAAGGATATGCAGGTCCTGCTGTCCTGAACGGACGGGTGTACGTTCTGGATTATAATGAAAAAAGAAAAGCTGACATGCTCAGGTGTTTCTCGCTTAAATCGGGAACTGAGCTATGGAGAAGATGGTATAATGTAGAGTTCAAACGTAACCACGGTTATTCAAGAACAATCCCTGCTGTTACCGGTAAATATGTTGTTACCATAGGACCCAGATCTCATGTGATGTGCGTGGATCCGGTGAATGGCAACCTGCTCTGGTCTGTTGATCTCGAGAAAGAATACGGTATTCCGGGAACAGTTAAAGGTAAAGTAACACCTGAATTTTACAGCGGACAGTGTCCTTTGATTGACAATGATATTGCAATTATTGCTCCGGGTGCGAAAGCCTTAATGATAGGTGTTGACTGTGCAACCGGTAAGGTAATCTGGAAAACACCGAATCCTGATTCACTGAGGATGTCTCACACCTCAATAATCCCTATGACAATTAGCGGGAAGAAAATGTATGTATATGCCGCGCTGGGCGGTGTTTGTGGTGTATCTGCAGAAGGTGATGATACGGGAAATATATTGTGGACGACAACTGAATGGAGCCCGTCAATAGCTGTAGCTTCTCCGGTTTACCTCGGGAATGACGAGCTGGTGGCGTTTGGCAGTTATGGTGCCGGTGCAGCAAGAATACGGATCAATAACGATGAGCCGGGATATAAGGCTGTTGTAGTTGAGCAGCATAAAGCTTCAGGCGGTATTGCCAATGAACAGCACACCCCAATACTGAAAAACGATCATCTGTGGACGGTATTACCGGAAAATGCCGGTCCGCTGAAAAGACAGATTGCCTGCTATCATAAATCAGACCTTGTTACACCTGTCTGGTCAAGCGGCAAGGAAAGCAGATATGGGAAAGGCATGGGCCCCTCAATCATCAACGGTGATAAATTATACCATCTTGACGATGAAGGAACACTATACCTTTTCAGGATTGAGAACAATAAGGCGGTACTTATTTCCAGTCACAAAATACTTAATGCCATTGAAGCCTGGAGTCCGATTGCAATAGCCGGAAAGTATCTTATAATGAGAGATGCGCATAATATGCTCTGTTTGGACATTAGTAAAAAAGATTAAA
>CAYNGW010000228.1:0-3278 GCA_964396955.1 uncultured Rikenellaceae bacterium
CCCCCTCTCTACCCTGCAAGCTGGCTCCTCGCTAAACTAGCCCGCCGGGCTAGTTCTTAACGTTCGGCCCTGTAAAGAGGGGGAACATATTATTATACAATGATTTAGCCCCCTTCCTTGCTTTAGCAGGGAAGGGGGTTGGGGGATGGGTACATGTGATCAAACGAAGGGTTTTGTAAGTTAAGTAATATATACTCGCCTGTCATATTGACAGATTGTCTCTGTCAATATCTGCTATTTTGTCATGTTTTTTTGATTTGGAACAGAACTTGCCAATATGAAATTACTATAAGCAAATATGTTAAACTTAAAAATAATGGAGGACAAAGCTATGTTACCAACAATCACAAGAAGAACTTACAGCCCGTTTTTGTCAAATCTTTTTGATAACGATTTTTTCCCGGTATTATCAAACAGGACCAGTTCAATGCCGGCAGTGAACATCAAGGAAAATGAAAAGAGTTTTTTTCTTGAACTTGCTGTTCCGGGCATGGAAAAAAAGGATCTGAAAATCGATATCAATGAGGATGTTCTTACAATCTCATCAGAATCTAAAAACGAGACAGAGGAAGAAAAAGACGGTTATAAGAGAAAAGAGTTCAGTTACTCATCTTTCTGCAGAAGCTTCTATATTCCTGAAAACATAAACAGGGATAAGATCGGCGCAAACTACAAGGATGGCATTCTGAATATTGAGCTCCCCAAGTTGGAAGAAGAAAAGAGTAAAATAACCAGGCAGATCAAGATCTCATAATCTGGTTCAGGATAAATTGAAAAAGAAAGAGGCTGATTTTTCAGCCTCTTTCTTTTTGTGCGCACTCTTCGGTAAATTTCATTGCAAACTTTCGTCCGAATTCTTTCAGGGAATCTTCTTTTGATCCTGAAGGCCTGAATTTAAAAGAAGCACTCTCATCAAAAACCTTCAGCTTCAGATTCTTCATTACCTCAAGAATTATTTTCGGCGCTTCACCGCTCCAGCCAAACGATCCGAATGCACCGGCAAGCTTGCCTTTATCCCTTATGGGATTTATAAGGGCAAACATTTTATATACCGGGAGCAGTGTATTCTGGTTAATTGTCGGAGAACCAATGATAATTGCATCATTTGAGGCAATTTCAGTATCGAGTTCAGCAAGGCCGATATTTTCAATATCAATAATATCAATACTAAAATCAGATGTATCCCTTATACCTGATGCAATATGTTCAGCGGCTTCTTTTGTAAAACCGTAAGCTGAAACACAGGCGATCAGGATATGTCTTCTTGCCCCGGATGTGGTCAGATCAATATATTCACTGGCATATTTTTCAGTGAGGTTCACAATTGAATTCCTGTTTGCTCTAAGTATTGGACCATGACCGGGACATATACAATTTATCGCAAGGGGCCTGATTTTTTCAATTGCCTTGATCATGAACCTGCTGAACGGCTTCAGGATAACATCAAAATAATATTTGAAAGCATCAAGGTATTCCTTATTAAGCTCATCGCTCATTTCATATGAGCAGTAATGAGCACCGAATGAATCACATGTAAAGAGAATCCTGTCCTCAGCGAGGTAAGTATAAATCGAATCAGGCCAGTGAAGGTTTGGTGCAGCAATGAACCGTAAGGTTTTATTGCCAAGGTCCAGAGTATCGCCATCCTTTACTACAATTGATTTAAAAGGCACATTTACAATATCTTCCAGGTATCTTACTGCATTTCCGCTGCCCACAACGGTTGCTGCAGGTGCAATCTCAAGAAGAAGCTTCAGGCTTCCCGAATGATCAGGTTCAGTATGATCAAGAACTATATAACTTATATCTCCGGGATCAGTTACTGATCTTAGTTTTCTAAAATAGGTATCGCTGAACTTTTCCTTGGCAACTTCAATCAGTGCCTTTTTTTCAGAATTAATGAAATACGAATTATAGGTAGTTCCGTATTCTGTGGTCATTACAATATCAAAAGTCCTGATATCATAATCAAGGATGCCTATCCATTTTACATCATCTGTGATGCTGATGATCCTGTCGTTTTTTTTCATAATGTTCTGATTTCAGATCTTGGCAATTATGCTTTTGTTTGCCTTTACCTGCTGAAGGATCGGGATCTTAATTTCAGTTCCCAGAGGCAGGAATATATCAACTCTTGATCCGAACTTTATAAATCCCAGCTCATCACCCTGTTTCACATCCTGGTTTTCCTTAGCATAAGTGACTATCCTCCTTGCAACTGCACCGGCGATCTGCCTGACAAGTATCTCAGTTCCGTCCTTTGTCTGAATGACAATGGTACTTCTTTCATTCAGCTCCGAGGATTTGGGGTGCCAGGCAACCATATAGTTGCCAGGATGGTATCCTACATATTTAATATGTCCCGAAACGGGATACCTGTTGCTGTGCATATTGAAGGGTGACATAAAAATTGAAACCTGCAGTCGCAGATCCCTGAAATATTCTTTCTCCTCAGCTTCCTCTATTACAACCACCTTACCGTCAGCCGGCGAATAAACAAGCCCCGGATCAGGTTCAAGTTCCCTCTCAGGCAGCCTGAAGAAAAAGAGAACAAAAACATATATGATTACAGAGAACACGAGGGAAATCCATTTTACCAGGACCTGATCAGCAAAAAAAATGTTGATCAGCACATTGAAAAGCAGCAGAATAATGAAACCGTAAATTAAGATCTTATATCCTTCCTTGTGAATAGCCATCAGCTAAAAATTTGCACAAAACTAATCAAGTCATGTGAATCATCCAAAAAGTGTAATAAAAAGAAACACCAGGGGAAAAGATAATATTGTACTGTCAAAACGATCAAGAAATCCTCCATGCCCCGGCATAATGGTTCCGGAATCCTTCACATCGATGCTTCTCTTCAGCATTGATTCAATCAGGTCTCCATATGTACCGGATATTGAAATTATTACAGAAATAATGATCCATCCTTTCCTGTCAACAACACCCAGCCAGCCTGAAAGAAGCCAGGCAACAACTGCTGTCAGCACCAGTCCTCCGAAGAATCCTTCCCATGATTTTTTAGGCGAAATCCTTTCCATCAGACGATGACGCCCTAATGAAATGCCCGTAAGATAAGCACCAGTGTCATTCGTCCATAGAAGAATGAAGAATCCCAATACTATTCCCGGAGAAAATTCAATCAGACCGTGCGGAAGCAATGAATCAAGGCCAGTATGTGAAAATGCCGAAAAGGGAAACAATGAGAAGGGAAGTGCTGTATAGAGTATTGAAAAGAATGTATGTGCAAGCGAATCAAAAGGTTTTTCTTCCCT
>CAYNGW010000229.1:0-3267 GCA_964396955.1 uncultured Rikenellaceae bacterium
GAGAAAGGACCACTGAGGTCAGTTTTAGAGGATAGTGATAGTGCCATCTGGTCAAACAGAACCTTTTTGTTTGCCGGAAAATTATTTTTTTCAAGAAGAGCAATCATTTCCTTGTCCCTGTTGTTGACAGCGACATTATAAGGACTGATCACATCTCTTTCAGGATCGGTCCACCTGTTGCCTATTCTTAAAAGCATTTCAATAGCCTCTTCCTGGTCAGTCCTGATGGCAAGGTTCAAAGCGTCCCAGTCATAGATATTCTTTTCATAGATATCAACGCCTTTGCTCCGCAGGAAATCCATGATGACCGTATCTCCGTTTTGCGCTGCAATAAGAAAAGGAGTGAATCCTTCATTGTCCCTTGCCTCCATATTGGCTCCGTTCTGTACCAGAAGATCGGCAACATCGGCATAACCTGACCATATTGCCGCCATAAGGGGAGTTGTTCCATCATTGGCTTTTTTGTCAGGATCAGCATTATAGTATAAAAGCAGATCAGCAATGTGCAAAAATCCGTATATAGATGCAAAATGCAGGGGTGAAGCTCCATAGTTGCCCTGGAAGTTTACGTCAGCTCCATATCTGATCAGGATTTCAGTTATTTCAAAATTCTCATTCCTGACAGCTATCAGAAGAGGTGTCTCGCGTCTGCCTGTGATCTTGTCGATATCAGCATCGTATTGAAGAAGGATGGCAACAGTTTTAGTCCTGTTGTTAATAACAGCATAGATAAGAGGAGTTACTCCTTCACTTGTCTCTGTATTAACATCAGCACCCATCAGGATCATCCTCTCAACCTCTGTGTAGTAACCTTCCGCTGAAGCAATCATAAGATTGTATTCAAGCGCTCCTGAAAAGAAAAGAGGGAGATATTCTGAAGTGTCTATTTCAATTACATCAACCTGTGCAGGTAAACGTATTGATAAACAGAGAATGATTACCAGTAGAAGATAACGCATAAATGACACTCCTTTTGACATCGCGTTTACAAAGTTAATTTTTTGGCTTAAAGTAATCTTGAAAAGAATAGTTTTTTAAATTTGTTTCCTGAAAAAATTGACCAAGATCTTGTCAAGGATAAAAAAAATACTGTTGATAACCCTCCTGACTTCAGTAGTCAGCTATAATCCGGGTGCTGTTGAGAAAAACAACAGCGCATCAGAAAAGATCGCACCAGGCAATGTAAGGCTTTCCAACAGTTTTTCATCAGGAAAGGATTTTGCCGCTGCTGAAAAGTCCATCCGGTCATTTATGCGTAAATGGTCAATAACCGGCGCTTCAGTGGCTGTTTCAAAAGACGGTAAGCTGATCTATGCCAGGGGATTCGGCTATTCAGATACTATTTCAATGGAAGAGGTACAGCCATATCATAAATTCAGGCTTGCCAGCATATCCAAGCTTGTCACTGCTGTTGCAGTTATGAAGCTGGTGGAGGAGGGTAAATTATCACTTAATGACAGGATTTTTGGTCCGGATGCAATCCTTAATGATCCTTATTTCAGCAACCCGAAGGATAAAAGAGTTTACGGCATTACTGTGGCCCACCTTCTGAGCCATGAAGGCGGCTGGACGCAGCAATATGGAGACCAGATGTTTATGCCGCTCGTTATTGCGGATCACATGGGTATGAAACCCCCGGTTGATACCAGGACTATCATTAGATTTGCACTGGATAAAAGGCTTCATTTCACTCCCGGATCAGGCAGGGCATACTCAAACCTTGGATACAGCATACTCGGGCTGGTGATCGAAAAAGTATCCGGAATGCCTTATGAGGAGTATTGCCGGAAAGCCATTCTTGAACCAATAGGAGTTTATGATATGGAGCTTGCCCATAACCTTCCTTCACGTAAAGCTCCTTATGAGGTAACATACTATGCACCTTCAGATGTTGTCCCGAAGCCTTCAATATACGGAACGGGAGAACTAGTCTCCCCAAGTTATGGCGGAAATGATATTGAAGCCCTTGGCGGAGCAGGATCATGGCTCGGTACAGCTCCTGATCTTGTTCGTCTGATGCTGGCTGTCGACGGATTGGAAACAAAACAGGATATGCTGACGAAGGAGAGCATTCAGCTTATGACTGACAATCAGAATGGACTTGCCCCGATAGGCTGGAAAATCACAATCAACGGGACATGGTGGAGAACCGGATCATTCCCGGGAAGCACCGGAATGATGAAAAGACAGGCCGACGGCATAGGCTGGGTAATCCTCTTTAATTCAAGCGCCTGGAATGGACCTGAAATACACTCATATATCAACAACATGATGTACAGGGTAGTATCTCAGCTAAAAAATATCCGGGATAATGATCTTTTTGATCATTCACTGCCGGTGCCTCTTAATGCTGATCTTACTGTTCAATAAACTGAAATATAATGTGCTTTTCAGTAAATGTGAATCTTGTCAAGGAAGAACTTGAAGACAGATACGGTATTAATTTCCCTGATAAGTACCGTTATGAGCCAAGTTATTATTACCATGCATTCGGTCTGCCGGTGATACCTGCCGTTTGTTCTGAGAGTCCGGATACTGTCCGATTCCTGAAATGGGGATTGATCCCTTCCTGGATAAAGAATACTGATGATGCCGAAGCAATAAGGTTCAAGACTTTTAATGCAAGGGCTGAAAGTGTTCAAAGCAAATCATCATTCTCGTCTTCCTTCAGATCAAAAAGATGCCTTATTCCAGTCAGGGGCTTTTACGAATGGCAGCATGTGGGAAATATTAAGATCCCCTGGTATGTTTATCATGCTGAGGATGAAATTTTTACAATTGCCGGACTTTACAGCGACTGGATACCTCCGGGTTACAGCGAGCCGTTAAGCACATTTACGTTAATTACTACCGATGCCAATGAACTTATGGCTGAAGTCCATAATTCAAAGAAAAGAATGCCGGTTATCCTTAGCCGGAATGATGAAAAAAAATGGATCGACATGGCATTGCCTCCTGCTGATGCATCGGGAATGCTGAAACCATATTCTTCGGATCTGTTAAGAGCTCATACCATCAGCCCTCTTGTTAACAGCAGAACCGCCAACAAGAACACCCCGGAAGTGATCCGTCCGTATGACTATAAACAGGGCAAACTTCTCTTCTGATTTAAAAGGCTTTACGGCTTAAGGGCATAAAACTAAATCCATAAATGATCTAACGCCCTAACGCCCTAACGCCCTAACGCCCTAACGCCTTAATGCCTTTATGCCCTTATGCCTTTATGCCTTTATGCCTTAATGCCTTAATGCCTTAATGCCTTTATGC
>CAYNGW010000230.1:0-3258 GCA_964396955.1 uncultured Rikenellaceae bacterium
TAAGGTACCCGTTATAGGTATTTTTTGCAGTAACAAGGCGGAAACCGGCTGCAACCGAAATCATATCATTTATTTTGTAAGAGACATTTCCCTGGTAACCGAAGTAGATAGAAGAACCCTCGAAGAATATTTTAGCATCATAGTCGGTTGTCCCGAATCCATTTGCATAAGTTGCCGGAACAAGGTCAGCAATGCTCATCTCAAATGATGGCAGTCCGGCTTCATATGTTGCACCGCCGCCGCCGCCAACCGGATTAAATCCAAAAGAGACAGCGAATTTATCAAGCTTATAAGCTGCTGCAACAGAAGGGAATAATGGCGCTTTTACCGATCCTTCGTACAGACTATTGTGAAGGTAGCTGTAGTCACTTGTAATTTCTCTTTTTTGAAAAATAGTCTGGTTTGAAACGGCAAAATGGAATCCATTATCCATCTTCATTAATCCAGCCGGATTATAGTATACTGCATCGGCTTCAATTGATGCATTCCTGGAAGGAAGCCGGACCCATGAAGCACTCTGGTTAGTATTGGTAACCAGTCCTCCGGCAAGCAGTGTTCCGGTAACCATAGTTCCGGCAATTAAAATCAGAATTTTTCTCATAGGTAAGTTTTTAAGTTTATAATTGAGATTCTCCGTAAAATAAAAAAGCGGAAAAATCTCAGATTAAAATGTCCAAAAACAATTCAAATGTATACAATTATTTGAATTTTGCAATAAGTCTAAAATAGTATATTGATATTTAGTTACTTGGAAGTAGTTTTCAATATCATTCGAAATTTATAGTTTTTCAGGATGCAGATGATTGAAAAGGCGTCAGGTGTTTAGAGTTCCGGGTTTCGCGTTTCGGATTCGACTTCAATGCCTCCGGCATCGAAATCCAATATCCCCGGTGAAATCCGTGGTGAAGTCACTATAGCTTCCCTGAAAATCTCAGACTATAGCTCTTCTGCGGCTGGATATCTCCCGGGCGCCCCATATATTCAGTGTTTGTTAAATTCTTAACAGCCAGGGAAATAGTGAATTTATCATTAAATCTGTACCCAAGAGTCCCGTCCATGAGGAAATATCCGGTGTTATGTTCATCCCAGTAGCCCGGGAAACCAGGGAGAATAGCTTCACCAGTTACTTCATTCAGAAAAAAGTCGTCAATCCTCAGGATCTTTGACTTTACGTACAGGTTCAATCCTGATTCAAACTTTTTCCATGATGTGTTCAGAGATAATTTTCCGGAATGCATTCTCCTGTATTTAAGGTATATACCTGTATTTTTGTTTGTGTATTTATTAAATTCCACAGGATAAATGTATGTATACCCGCCTGATAATGTGGTGTTTATTCTGCCAACTGATCCTGTCAGCATAAATTCCGTCTCACCGCCATAAACTCTTGATTGTTCTATGTTAGTTGCTTTGAATCCGTTAGAAGTAATATTGGTTACAGTATCCGTATAATTTGCCAGATAGTATTCAATCATATTTGTGTTCTGCGACATAAAAAATGACACATCAGCCTGGCCGGTTATTTTTCCGAAACTGATACCCTGCTTGATACCTGCCTCTGTGCTCCAGCCTGATTCAGGATGAATATCCGGATTCGGGAATATCACCACTGATCCCAGTGTGGTGGAAGCATGTTTCTCTGCAATGGAAGGGAAGCGGTATCCCTGTCCGAATGAAGCTCTGATATAAGTATAATCTGCAGCCTGCCAGTTGATCCCGGCACGGAATACTGGAACTACCTTATCTTTAATACCATCAAGCGAGTTTTGTTCAATTCTGAAACCGGCAACGGCTTTCAGCCGCGGGAAAGGACGGATTTCAAGTTGCGAGTATCCTGCCACATTCAAACCGTTATGGTCGTTGTACATATTTGAGATAACCTTACTGTAGTTCTCACAGAGACCGGCAGTAATGTCCATGAAACCGGTCAGGTAGTACCAGAGCTGGTATTCTGCAAAAAGAGAATAGGCATCGCTGTTGATCTTTTCGCTTTCAGGAAAACGGTTTAATGATGTCTGGAAACGCATCCGGAGATCGTGCTTATAACGATTACTTTTTTTAAGGGTAATATATGGATCAAGTGCAAAGAACCATCCGTTAAGCTCAATTGTTGCGGACTCCTGCTGCTTCAGAGCTCCGGTTTCGGCATTTTCCCAAAGAACAAAATCTCTCTTGACCGTATAACCCGAGTTCATATTAAGTCCATAGGAGAGTCCTTCAATCTTTCCGTCGAAGTGCTTAGCTTTTAAGCTGAGTCGTCCAAGCTTTTCCCCGTTCAGCCTTCTGTATCCTTCATCAATCAGTATGTTGGAGCTTACTCCGAGATCAGTTTCTCCGAATTTCTGCAAATGCGAAAATGAAGCGCTCGAAAAAATCCTGGGTGTATCCCACCACACCCAGTCTTTATTCCGTGGTTTCCCGAATATGCCAGTTTCTGCAAAGAATTGTGTGGCAGGAATATTGGTGGCATCTGCTGTACGGAAATTAATTATCCCGTTCAATGCTGAGGAGCCGTAAAGGACCGAAGAGGCCCCTTTGATTATTTCGACCTGTGAAAGGTTCTCCAGGGGCAGGAACTGCCACTTGATATTTCCCGCATCGGCTGAAACCATCGGCAATCCGTCAATCAGGGCAAGCACCCTGCTGCCGGCACCATAACTGAACCCACTGCCGCCTCTCACTGATGCCTGACCGTCCATTACCTCAATTCCCGGAGTTTTGTTTATAAGCTCCTGTGCATCTGTTATATGATTATCTGTTATAAATGCCGTTCTGATAATATCCATTGAAACTGTCAGCTCAGCAATTTTCTGTTCGTTTTTATTAGCGCTTATAACTATCTGATCTATTTCCCGGACCTTCATTTCGAGCCCAACATTCAGCTCGATGGTATCATTTTCAGTAACAATGACTTCTTCAGTAACTGAGCCGTATCCGATAAACTGAAATGAAATAGTGAGTTTTCCCGGTACTGTTTTAATTAGGTACAATCCCTCCTGATCAGTCGTCGTCCCGAGATTTTTGCCATAAATGACATAAACACCTGCAAGAGGCTCCTGTGTATTTTTGTCAAAAACTTTCCCCCTGACTGTTCCGTTAATGTCAGCCGCATTTGAGATTAAGCCGTAAAGAAGCAGTGCAGAAGTCAGGAGATAACGCATCACTTGGCTTTGAAGGTCATACGGATGTTAAAAGGATTAATCTGATCAAGAGGATTAGGAACAATGGTAGTAATCTTTAATGAGATATTTGTTAATT
>CAYNGW010000231.1:0-3235 GCA_964396955.1 uncultured Rikenellaceae bacterium
TGTAATTATTTATGAAAGTGTTCTTCATAATTGTAAAAACCCAGGCTTTGAGATTTGTATAATCAACAAATTTATCTTTGTGCATGATTGCTTTTAGATATGTGTCCTGAACAAGATCCAGCGCTGTGTCGCGATCAGAAGTGAGGCTCATGGCAAACCTTTGAAGATTGGGCTTCATTCCGATCAGACTACTGTTGAATTCATATGCTGTCATAGCTCTTAGTTTTTAATTGTGGAGACAAATTTATACACATATATAAAGATATGCAAGTCTTAATATCTTAATATCCCTATATTCAAAGATTATTCTAAATAGTTAATTTTGTTAAAAGACAGAAAATGAATGGATTAAAGATTGAAATCAGGGTTGTTTATAAATTATATATAAATTGATTTTTTCTTCAATTCATTACCCTCTTCCCGGCCTTCCCCCAGGGAAAAATGAAAGGGAGTAAAAATTAAGAAAGACAAGAGTAAATTTTGTATTTTTAAAGAAAAAAGTATGGAATACAGTATTAAGCTTAAGAACGGACTTGTATTGAGGGGTTTTGTTACTGGTCTGAACGAAAGAGCGCGTGCAAACATAATTTTTGTTCATGGTCATGGTGAGCATATTCAACGCTATACAGCCTGGGCTGAATTGCTTAATAAAGAAGGTATAGGATTCACCGGAGTCGATCTTCCGGGTCATGGACGCTCTGATGGTGCAAGGGGGAAAATTAATAGCTTTGCACTTACTGATGAGATGATTGATATTCTTTATGGAAGTTCCGTAAATACTTTCCGGGGAATCCCCGTTTTACTGTACGGACATAGTCTCGGCGGAGGAATAGTACTTGATTATCTGCTGAGGAAAAACCCTGAAATAAAAGGCGCTGTTGTTACATCTCCCTTGTTAAAGCTCGCTTTCGAACCCGCCAAATCAAAAATTTTGCTCGCCTCAGTAATGAAAAATATTCTGCCAGGTCTTGGTCAGCCGTCAGGACTTGTGGTTGATCATCTTTCGCATGACAGGGAAGTGGTTAAGAAGTATACCACGGATCCTCTCGTTCATAACAGAATATCGGTAAGCCTGTTCCACAGTATCATGAGTTCTGCCAGTCATTCGTTTGCCAATGCCAGTGACCTCAAAGTTCCGGTTCTTTTAATGCATGGCAATGATGACAAAATATGTTCTCCTGAGGGCAGCCGTCTTTTCGCATCGAAAACCTCAATGGTCGACCTGAAGATTTGGGACGGCGGATACCATGAACTTCATAATGAGCCATTTAAAAAAGAAGTTTTTGATTATATAATAAACTGGATCAACAAAAAGCTTCTATGATCTTTTAAGATAATGGAACTCAGGACAACATTCAACATCAATCCATCGGAGATCAAAATCACCTATGATGATCAGGTAATGTTTATCGGATCATGTTTTGCCACCTCAATTGGCAGCCAATTTGAAACAGGGCATCTGCCCGTTATGATAAATCCGTCAGGAACAGTATATAATCCCGTATCAGTGTGCAATACCCTTGATACGATCAATGACGGGAAAGAATACACTGAAGAAGATCTCTATAATAATAATGGTACCTGGCTGAGTTTTAACCACTATACCGATTTTTCGTCCGATGATCCAAAGAAGATCCTGAAAAACATCAATGACCGGTCCCGGGAAGCCCGGAAATTCATGTCAGGGGCGCGTTTCCTTTTTATTACTTTTGGCACCTCGAGAGTTTACAAATGGAAAGCCTCAGGTAAAATTGTCTCTAATTGCCATAAGCTGCCTGCAGCCCGGTTTACTCACGAATTGCTGACTGTTGAGGATATTGTAAATATGTGGGCAAGTCAGCTCGAAAGACTTCAGTCACTTTTCCCCCGGCTTAAAGTTGTCTTTACAATAAGTCCGGTCCGCCACTGGAAAGACGGTCCCCACGGAAACCAGGTGAGCAAGTCAATCCTCTTCCTGGCTGTAGAAAAGCTCCTTAAACATTCCTCAGGTCCGGATTATTTTCCTGCTTATGAGCTTGTTATGGACGACCTGCGTGATTATCGTTTCTATGATAATGATATGCTTCATCCTTCAGAAGCGGCAGTCGAATATATCTGGGATGCATTTTCGGATTGTTATTTAGATGGTGATACAATTGATCTTTGGAAAGAGGTCGCCAGGATAACCAGGGCTGTCTCTCACCGCATCCGGTCCGGTTCACAGGAAAGCATAAAAATATTTGCAGAAGCCATTCTTAAAAAGATTGATTCTGTTTCTGCAATAAGACCGTCAATAAACCTCGATCCTGAAAGAAGATATTTTCTTGATCTTCTGGGTGTTTAGAAAAAAAATACTTTTGGTCGGATTTTCCCTGAACAATTTTGAAGTTCCGGTAACTGAACTTATCACTCAGAAAACTGCTTTTCAGATAGCCGATTCTGTAATAGTCAGGGAAAGATAATCATTTAAGACCCTCAACAGACCTGAGGAAACCGGCGGGATCCCTCGTGATTATCATCTTATCATAATATTTTCTGTCAGTCTCTTCAGGAGAATCCGTAAAGATTATTTTTTTGATCATGAGTGATTTGCCCAGGTTGTTAAAATATGCGATCTTCTTTCTGGCAAAATCGAAACCGCTTGAATTTACAACAAGATATTCAAATGGTTTGATCTTATAAATTTCTATCACTTCTGATGCAGGGAGGATCCCCCCGGTGAAAATAACGTCAAATCCGCGCTTCTTGAGAGCATACTTGTAAAAAAGAAAATTATTATCCGCAATGACATCTGAAGTATTTATCATTGCCACTGTTGATCTTGCTTTGCCGGAACGTGGTTTCAGCAGATTGTCCTCAACAATTATCATCTGCCTGATGGTATTCCTGATAAACTGCTCCTGTGCCCGCGAGAAGCTGCCTGTCTGCCAGAGTATCCTGGCTTTTTCAAGCAATGGATAGAGATATCTGGAATAAGCTTCTTCAATTCCGTAACTCCTTATGTACGGAAGGAGAGTCTCTTTAAATAATTCCTCATTAAATTTAATGGCAGACATAAGGATTTTGCCCGGCTGGAAATCCTGATCGGTATCATCCCTGCTGCTGCTTACTGTCATGACCTGCTGGGTAAGCTCATCCTCATTAAGTCTGGCAATTTTGGATATTTTCAGTCCATTCCTGTTCAGAAATGACACATTCAGGATTTTCTTTAATTCTGATTCATTGTAAGTTCTTATGTTTGAATCAGTTCTGTCAG
>CAYNGW010000232.1:0-3229 GCA_964396955.1 uncultured Rikenellaceae bacterium
GGGAATGAAATCATATTCCGGCATTTGGTGTAAAAATACCATTAGGTTTTGAAATAAATATTAATCTTAATCTTTTTTAGCTTTTCAACAAGTTTTTAACACCGGTCTGTTTGTAATAAACACTGATTCCGGGGATTAATAAATCCGCTAATTCATACCTTTGGATCTGCCGGGGAAAATTTAATCCCGCCCTTATAATTATCAATAAATCAGTAACATAACATTAATGGCAAAGCAAACAACGGGTAGCAGGACGACTATGACCCAAATACCGGATCTCGGAAAGGTCCCGCCGCAGGCTATCGATATGGAAGAGGCAGTACTAGGAGCAATAATGCTTGAAAAGGAAGCCGTAATTACCATACTGGATATTCTGAAACCGGAAAGTTTTTATAAGGATGCCCACAAAAAGATATTCAAGGCAATATCCGATCTGTCATTGAGGGAGTATCCTGTCGACCTGTATACAGTCACCGAAGAATTGCGTAATCACCATGAGCTGGAAAGTGTCGGTGGTCCCGTATATCTGACCCAGCTTACTTCAAAAGTTGTTTCGGCTGCAAATGTTGACTATCATGCACGGATAGTAGCTCAGAAATTTATTCAGCGCGAACTGATAAGAGTATCATCCGAGATACAGACCCGATCATTTGACGACTCAATCGATGTTACCGATCTTCTGGATTATTCTGAAAATGCATTATTCCAGATTGCCGAAGGCAACATAAAGAGAGAAGTCGCTCCGATTAATATGGTCATTAAAGAAGCAATAAAGGAGATTGAAGAGGCAGGAAAAAGAGAAGATGCACTGGTAGGCATCCCTTCCGGCTTTACGAGGCTTGACAGACTGACATCAGGATGGCAAAAGTCAGAACTCATAATTATTGCCGCACGCCCGTCAATGGGAAAAACAGCACTGGCACTCTCAATGGCCAGGAATATGTCAATTGACCATGGTAAAAAAGTGGCGATCTTCTCCTGTGAAATGTCATCGATACAGCTGGTCAACAGACTGATAATTGCTGAAACCGATATCCCCGGTGATAAGATCAGGAACGGACGGCTTTCAGAAGAAGAATGGAAACAGCTTGATACCAGGATAAAAAAACTGGTGCAGGCTCCGATATTTATTGATGATACTCCCGCAATCTCGATTTTTGAGCTGAGGGCAAAATGCCGTCGTCTGATGGCTCAGCATAATCTGGATATTGTCATTGTGGATTATCTTCAGCTGATGTCCGGTCCCGAGAATGCCGGTAGCCGGGAACAGGAAGTAAGTAACATTTCACGATCTCTCAAGAGCATTGCCAAAGAGCTGAATGTTCCGATAATCGCACTTTCACAGCTTAACCGGTCTGTGGAAATGAGAGGCGGTACAAAGCGTCCTCTTCTTTCTGATCTTCGGGAATCGGGTGCTATTGAACAGGATTCCGATATGGTTGTATTTATTCATCGCCAGGAAAAATTTGGGATAACTGAATTTCTGGAAGATGGATCTTCAACAAAAGGGATAGCAGAGATCATCCTTGCAAAAAACCGTAATGGTCCTGTCGGCGATGTCAAACTGAGATTCCGCGAAGAGAAGGCTCAGTTCGTCGATATTGACGAGTTTGATATTGAAGGCGCATCCGAATCCGGTGGCACGCAAAGCATAACCCTTGGTTCAAAGATGAATCATGATAATCTCCGGAACATGAGAAGAAGTTTTGATCATGAATTTGACAATCATGATGAGCCTCCCTTTGCATGATCCTGTTCCGGAAGAACCTTAATTAAACCTGAGGACAAGCCTCACCCCGATGCTTTTATACTTCAGGTTTTCAAATCCTGCATAGACACCCAGCTCGCCGAGAAGCAGCAGTTCGGTTATGCTATAGCCTATTTCAGTGTAGCTGTTGTGAAATTTTGAACCCAGCCATGACAGGCTGAGATTTTCACGCATGAGTGTTTTACTCAGACCAGGGAGGTATTTAAGAAGGAGATAGGGTGTTGTATATTTTATGTGAGCTTCCCCGTACAATTCGGGGGAGCTCAGTGAATAATATGAAGGCAGCCTGAAAGCATCCTCATAATCGTCGATCAGAACCGGCAGGGGCTGGGCATTGTAATGGAAAAAATCATAAAAGGTCAGGTTATTCTTATTCAGGAAACCGCCTGCCCTGACTCTCCATGTGAATTCGCTGAACGCACCCAGATTATAATGTTTGGATGCTTCTAATCTGATCATATCATAGTGCCTGTAACTGTCTGTTAATTCAGAAAATTCATTTATTCCATGCTTCCATGTCAGAACAAAAGTCGGCCAGTCAGAACCCCATGGGACTTTTATACTATCAATAATTCTGTATTTCTGCCTTGGAGTATATGTAACATTTGTTACAAATTCAAAATGCTGCTGATCGCGCAATGCGTACATGGAATCTGCTTCGTCAGACAAATAATAATTGTCAGGTATATTATCCGAATACCCCCCGGATGACTTAATGAAGGAGAACGAAGTAGAGTTGTCAAGCACCCTCCTTTTATCATATTCAGCAGTCACTTCAAGATTTATCCCGGTTGAGATCCGGTTTCTGTGACCAACAGCGACATAATTATTTTCGAAAAGCTTAAGGTAATTCTGTTCAAAGAACAGGGATGATACCGTATTTATCAAAGTGTTTATGCTTCCCCCGGTTCCAATATCCCTGCTGGTCATTCCTGCCCTGAAGAAGAACTGTCTCTGTTTAATCCGGTTATAGGTGTAGTTGCCGTTTAATCTCCACATGAAGCTCTCACGGTTGAAAGCATACCAAAAATCAGGGTAGAGTGAAAATGAGGTATTATTCTTCCAGCTCTTTGAAATACGGAGATCAATGCCATAAATAAAGCCATCGACGGTATTGAAGCTCATGTTTTCAAGATCCATAAATCCGCCGAATGTAAACCTGAATCCTGAGGTATCGGACCATGTATGTCCGAAACCGATATCATTCAGAGTACTCAGGAATTTGCTTTTCTTCTTCTGTTCCCCGGGAGCAACTGTGTCGGTTTTAAGCTCCTGAAGCGAGGATTCCAGCTTTATGCTGTCACGTATCCTTATGCTCGTCATCTCGATATCTGACAGCGGGATAGGCCTTATCTCCGACCAGTAGATGCTGTCCTTTTTATTAGCCCCCCTCTGCAGCCGCGCCACCGGAGGGGGGCGGATGTCTAGGGTGTGCCGGATGCTGGCAGGCAAAGCAGCTTC
>CAYNGW010000233.1:0-3201 GCA_964396955.1 uncultured Rikenellaceae bacterium
TCCGAAGCACGATATTACTGGAAAGGACATATAATATTATACGTAAAAAAGGTTATAAAGTTTCAAATATCGACTGCACTGTCTGCCTTGAAAGGCCTAAAATAGCCCCTTATATACCGGAAATGAGATCGGTCATTTCAACCATTCTTGAAACAGCTCCCGATGTTATTTCAATTAAGGCCACAACTACGGAAAAGCTTGGATTCATCGGAAGTGAAGAAGGGATAGCTGCTTTAGCTGTAGCTCTTATTGGAAAATAACCCCCGGCCCCGCTGAAGCGGGACCACCCCCTAAAAGGGATTTAAAACCCAAATTACCTGATAATAAAGTATGTATGGTTTGGTTTATAGCCCCCCTTTATAGGGGGGTTGGGGGGTCGGTTATCAAATAACTTCATTAATTAAGTTATCATCAGCAATATACGGCACAGTGACTTTTAAGCCTGGAGTTCGCTTCATTTCTCTGTCAAGAGTAAATAAGGCTCCTTCACTGCGCGCCCAGCTCCTCCTTGCAATACCATTGTTGACATCCCAGTGAAGCATCATCTTAAGTTTTCCCCCGGTTTCATCTGAACCATCCAGTACCATCCCGAAGCCCCCGTTGATGACTTCTCCCCACCCCACTCCGCCTCCATTATGCAGCGATACCCATGTTGCTCCGCGGAATGAATCTCCTATTACATTATGCACTGCCATGTCGGCAGTAAATTTTGATCCGTCATAAATATTTGATGTCTCCCTGAACGGAGAATCAGTACCTGATACATCATGGTGATCCCTGCCGATGACTACCGGGGCTGATATCTTCCTGTTTGCCACAGCTTTATTGAAAGCATCAGCAATTGCAATCCTGCCTTCAGCATCAGCATAAAGGATCCTTGCCTGCGAACCTACCACCAGCCTGTTCTTTTCTGCCTCTCTTATCCAGTGGATATTGTCAGCAATCTGCTGCCTGATCTGATCGGGAGAATGCTTTATAATATGTTCAAGGGTCTCAATAGCAATTGCATCGGTTACTGCAAGGTCAGCAGGATCATCTGAGCAGCAGACCCACCTGAACGGTCCGAAGCCGTAATCAAAACAAACAGGCCCCATTATATCCTGTACATAAGAAGGGTATCTGAATTCCCCGTCTGGCTTGAGAATATCAGCCCCGGCTCTCGACGCTTCAAGCAGAAAAGCATTCCCGTAATCGAAAAAATAAGTACCTCTTTTTGTGTGTCTGTTAATAGCTTCAACCTGACGCACTAGAGATTTCTTTACCAGGACTTTGAATTTATCGGGATCCTCCGCGATCATCCTGTTTGCCTCTTCAAAACCAAGTCCTGCAGGATAGTATCCGCCGGCCCACGGATTATGTAACGATGTCTGGTCAGATCCGAGATCCACCATAATATTATCGTCCGCAAATTTTTCCCATACATCCACAATATTCCCCTGGAATGCCAGTGAAACGACCTCCTGATTCTTCATGGCCGATCTTACCCTTGCAATAAGCTTATTCATATCCGTTATCACCTCATCCACCCAGCCCTGGGAATGACGGGTATGGATAGCCCTGGGATTTACTTCAGCAATGACAGAAATAATTCCGGCAATGGAAGCAGCTTTTGGCTGGGCTCCTGACATGCCGCCAAGACCTGATGATACATAAAGTTTCCCTTTAAGGCTGTTTCCGGTTTTGTTTATCAGCCTGCCGGCATTGAGAATGGTAATAGTTGTCCCGTGAACTATGCCCTGAGGTCCGATGTACATATATGAACCTGCGGTCATCTGCCCATATTGTGACACACCCAGGGCATTGAACTTCTCCCAGTGATCCTGTGAAGAGTAATTCGGAATAACCATTCCGTTGGTGACCACAAGTCTCGGAGCATCTTTATGAGAAGGGAAAAGCCCTAGCGGATGACCTGAATAAACGACAAGTGTCTGATCATCAGTCATTTCTGAAAGATACTTCATTATAATCCGGTACTGTGCCCAGTTCTGAAAAACAGCTCCGTTGCCGCCGTATGTTATCAGCTCATGCGGGTGCTGGGCAACTGAAAGATCGAGGTTGTTTGAGATCATCAGCATTATCGCAGCCGCATTTCGTGATCTGTACGGGAATTCATCAATGTGCCGGGCCTTTATCTCATATTCAGGCCGGAACCTGTACATAAATATCCTTCCAGATTGCTTAAGCTCATCTGCAAATTCCTTTGCAAGAACAGAATGAAAATCTGAGGGAAAGTACCTCAGGGCATTTTTCAATGCAAGCTTTTTTTCTTCCCGCGTCAGGATATCTTTACGTTTAGGTGCGTGATTAATATTCTGATCATACGGTTTTGGTGGAGGCAGTTGTGAAGGAATACCTTCTGAAACAAGTTTTTTGAATTCAGAGGAGGTCATGTTTTTGATTAAATTTTCCCTTCTTTTATTATTTCATCATCCACGAGAATGCGTCCGCAATATTCACAAACAATGATCTTCTTCCTTGATTTTATATCCAGCTGCCTCTGAGGGGGTATCTGGTTGAAACAGCCTCCGCAGGCATCTCTCTGAACCGGTACAACAGCCAGGCCGTTCCTCGCATTTGAGCGAATACGCCTGTAAGCTGAAAGCAGCCTGTCTTCAATAATATCCTGTACCTTATTAAGTTTTTTATAAAGCCCCTCTTCCTCCTTCTGCGTGTCTGCAATAATCTCATCAAGCTCCGATCTCTTGTTTTCAAGATCAGAAGTTCTTTCACCAAGTGTTGCTTCAGAATCAGCTATGACCAGTTTTTTCTCCTCAATCTGGACATGGAACTCCTTTATCTTTTTATTGAAAAGCTCAATTTCCAGTCTCTGATATTCTATTTCCTTGGAAAGAGAATCGAACTCCCTGTTGTTACGGACATTCTTCTGCTGTTCCTCGTATTTTTTTATAAGAGCTTCAGCATCGGATATCTCATTATTCTTTTTTGCGATTGATTTCTCAAGGGTAACAACCTCTTCTCTCAGATTACTGAGCCTGGTTTCAAGCCCGGCTATATCATCTTCCAGGTCCTGAACCTCGAGAGGCAGCTCACCTCTCAGAGTTTTGATTTTATCAATCTCTGAATCAACCAATTGCAGACTAAACAATGCCCTTAATCTTTCTTCTACAGAAATCTCGGTATCATGCGCCTTTGCTTTTTCCATATTATAAATAGTTAACAGGATTCGTATTTATTTCTGAA
>CAYNGW010000234.1:0-3198 GCA_964396955.1 uncultured Rikenellaceae bacterium
TCCGTTCTCTTCCTTGAATCCATTTAATCCTTCCACAATGACATAGATGTTGTCGTCAAATTCTATTACATTGTCTGTAATGACCCTGTTCTTTCCCTGTGAAAAAAGATATACTTCATCATAGGAAACATCTTTTGGTGTTACTGTGATCTTTTCATTTTCAGTGACATTAAAATCGAGTTTTGATCTGAATGTCCCTTCTCCCTTTTTATCCCGGATGTTAACCGTCAGCGTATATTCATCCTTAGATTTTATCGGATCGGCTACTGTCAGATCTGCAGTAAGCTGTAGAGGAGTATAGTTCATGCCTTCAGAGTAGTTTTTATAGAGGTCATCTGCCCGCATCATAGTATCTCCCTCCTGATCCGTGATGATGATCTCCATACCCGGAAAGACATTCCCGTTTTCAACTGCAAATCCTTTGATGTCATCGAAGCAGATGTAAAAGATCTCCCCGTAAATGAACGAATTCCGGGTGGTTCTTTCATCATTGATCTTAAGATAAATATCCTCGCAGGAGAGATCGCTTCCGGTCGAGGTAAGCCCCGAAACAAGATCCTTTTCAACAGATTTGCTGAATTTACAGCCTGTCATGATCATCGAAATCAGAATTACAGATAATGTTGTTCTCATTTTATTTACGAATTATTTTGTTTAATTCTTGCTTTAACAGATATGTTCATTCAGCCATCCCGGGCGGTTGGTAGTTATGCCTTTCACACCAAGTGAAATAAGGCGTCTGGCTTCCTGAGGATCATCGACGGTCCAGGAATAGACCTCAAGATTCAGGCTATCAGCCTTTTCCATCACTTTTTCATTTATTATTGCATAGCCCAGGCTTACACCTTCAAGGTTTGCTTCTGCAACTTTACTGAAATTTGCCTCAAGCAATGCGGCATTACTGCAGAGCCAGTAACAGGAATTTTCCGGGAAGATCACTTTGGTATCGGAGATTGTCTGAAAATTGAAACAGATGAAAGTAAAGCTCCTGTTTTTATGATTCTTTTCGATTTCCTTTTTCATGTATGGAAGGATTTCGCTCTTGCATTTCAGTTCAATAACCAGCTCTTTCCCGTCCGGAACTGTTTTTATGATCTCTTTCAGCAAAGGCAGTTTTTCTCCCTTGTATTTTTTGTCCTTGAAAGATCCGGCATCAAGCTTCCTCAGGACTTTTGAATCAGTTTCGCTTACCTTAAAATCCTGACCTGTAGTCCTTTTGGCATTTCCGTCATGGATACAGATGATCTTGTTGTCTTCAGACAACCAGATATCGCACTCAACTGCATCGGCGCCGCTTTCCCAGGCAAGCTTTGCCGAGGCAACTGTATTTTCAGGAGCCAGGACTGAGGCACCACGATGTGCAATTATTTTGACCTGGCTGAAGGCATTGATTCCCGGTAGCATGATCAGCAGAATTTAAAATATATTTTTGTATGAGATTTTCATACAATTCTGTTTTTTGAAAGATAAAGGTAAGACTAAAATAGCATCATTTAATAAATTTTAAGTTTTGACAAATGATGTTTTACCGAAAAAAAGTTAGGTTTGTAGGAATTATCGAAACTCCTGAACCTTTCATATTCAATCTATGTCAAAAAGCCGCTTGTTCATTACAAAACCACTTAATCAGTTGTTGACTGAATCCAAAGAAACAGGTGGTTTAAAGAGATCATTGACAGCTCTCAATCTCACCACATTGGGCATTGGTGCCATTATCGGAGCAGGAATATTTGTTCTTTCAGGACAGGCTGCCGCACAATATGCAGGTCCGGCAATTGTATTATCATTCATCATTTCAGGACTGGCATGCGGCTTTGCCGGATTATGCTATGCGGAATTTGCATCCATGATCCCGATAGCAGGCAGCGCTTATACATATTCTTATGCAACCCTTGGTGAATTTCTTGCCTGGATAATAGGATGGGATCTAATACTTGAATACCTCTTTGCAGCTTCTACAGTATCTGTCGGCTGGTCAGGGTATGTTGTGAGTTTTCTGAGAGACTTTAATATAAATATACCAGCCCAGTTTGCCGGAGCCACAGGCACTGTTCTTGTTGATGTGCCGGAGATGGGCTGGATGACTCTTACCAAAGCTTATGCGGAAACACTCGCAGCATCGGGCATTAACCCGGACTCACTTGCTCATGTAACATGCATCCTTAACCTGCCGGCTATGTTTATCGTGGCATTATTGTCAACTCTGCTGGTAATCGGGATAAAAGAATCGGCTAACTTTAATAACATAATGGTAATCACCAAAGTAGCAGTTATCATTCTGTTCATTGTGCTCGGTTTTATGTTTGTCAAGGCTGCCAACTGGCATCCGTTTATTCCGGCAAATAAAGTTGAAACGACACCAATTTCCGAATTCGGATCATTCTGGGGATGGCTGAAAGCTTATGGCCAGGAATTCGGTAAATATGGGATCAGTGGTGTACTTAGGGGAGCCGGAGTGATATTCTTTGCATATATAGGATTCGACGCAGTGTCGACAGCAGCCCAGGAGGCAAAAAATCCTCAGAAAGATATGCCGGTAGGCATACTCGGTTCGCTTGGCATTTCAACTGTCCTATATATCCTGGTTGCTATTGTCATGACCGGTATTGTCAGTTATACGACGTTAAATGTTGCAGACCCGGTAGCTGTAGCAGTAAATGCGATGGGGAATGAAATGTTCTGGTTAAGGCCAATAGTAAAAATTGCAGCAATTGCCGGATTAAGCTCTGTTATCCTCGTTATGCTGCTCGGACAACCGAGGATTTTCTTTACAATGTCAAAAGACGGATTGCTGCCTTCGGTGTTTTCCAAAGTCCATCCAAAGTTTAAAACTCCCTATATCAGCACCATTATAACCGGATCAGTCGCAATGGTCATTGCAGGCATTCTTCCGATAAGCATTCTTGGTGAACTTGTTTCCATAGGCACACTGCTGGCGTTCATCATTGTCTGTATCAGCATCCTGGTACTGAGGAAAGCAAGACCGGATATTGAAAGACCTTTCAGGACACCATGGGTTCCGGTGGTACCGATTCTTGGCGCCGGGATCTGCTTTTTACAAATGGCCGCTTTGCCTCTTGACACATGGTTGAGGCTCATTATCTGGATGGCAATTGGATTCTGTATTTACTTCTTTTATGGAATTAAGCACTCTAAGGCAAGGCTTAACAATCAATAAATTACCATGTACTCACCCCC
>CAYNGW010000235.1:0-3187 GCA_964396955.1 uncultured Rikenellaceae bacterium
ATTGAGTTCTATCTTATTCATTAAAAGCATTTAACATGCCAAGAGTATTCAAAGCAACCGAAATAGAAAAAGAAGAAAAAGAGATCAAACGTGATTACCTCGACAGGCATATGCCTCATATCTTTTGTCCCGACCAGGTAAAACGAGGCGAAAAATTTTCCGTGAAGGTGAAGATGGGTGAAGAATACCCCCATCCCGATGAACATGATCATTTCATCAGTGTGATACAACTCTGGAACAGGGAAACATTACTGGCAGAAACACGTTACACAGCAGGTGTTTATGGAAACCTGCCATCACATGTCGAGGTGGATTTTCATATTGTTGCCCCGGAAGTATCAATGAACCTTTCAGCCATGGCCGTATGCACAAAACATGGTTTGTGGCAGAGTGAAGATAAACCTGTAAAAGTCATTTGATGGCAAAGAACGATAAGAAAAAACGCAACTGGCGCGATAAATACAGATTTTCTGTCTCGAACGACACAACCTTTGAAGAAGTCTGGAGGGTAAGGATCACTAAATACAATGCCTTTCTCCTGATAACAGCTATTGTCCTTTTCATTATCACTGCCACAACATGCCTGATTGCCTTCACCAACCTCCGTGAATTTATCCCGGGATACCCCGATGTCACAATGCGACGTAATATCCTCATGAGTGCTATCCGCCTGGATTCACTCGATAGGGAACTGGCTCTCAGGGATAAATATTTTGCTAACCTTAATGCAATAATCTCCGGGAATGAACCTGTTGATCTCTATTCGGTGCAGGATACTTCGGGAGACTATAAATCGATAAACTTCAGGAATTCACCCGAGGATTCTGCCCTGAGGGCAAAAGTGGAAACAGAGGAGAAATTCAATCTCACCCTGGGCCCGACATCGACAGAATCTGTCACAAGCCTTGCCGGACTTCATTTTTTCCCTCCGGTAAAAGGTATAATATCAGCCAGGTATGATCTGCGTACAAAACACTATGGCACAGATATCGTTACAAAACCAAAATCCACAGTCTCGGCAGTCCTTGACGGAACAGTCATATTAACGGGATGGACAATGGAAACAGGTTTTGTCATTCAGATACAGCATCCGAACAATATTGTTTCGGTATATAAGCATAATGCAAGCCTGCTCAAGGAAACCGGGGATCTTGTTCGTGCAGGAGAACCTGTTTCGATTATCGGCGATTCAGGTGAGCTATATACTTCAGGACCTCATCTCCACTTTGAATTATGGTACAAGGGAACTCCTCTTGATCCTGAAAAGCACATTATCTTCTAATATTCACATTGCCTGTATGCCGCAAAAAATTGCACTGCTAGGATCAACCGGATCGATCGGAACCCAGGCCCTGGATGTCATTTCAAGATACCCGGATGAATTCAGGGCAGAGATCCTGACCGCAGGCGATAATGTCGACCTTCTTATCAGCCAGGCGAAACAGTTCCTCCCCGCCAGCGTGGTGATCGGCAATAAGGATCATTATAATAAGCTCAGGGACAGCCTTCAGAAAACCGGAATTAAAGTATATGCGGGTAATGAAGAAATGGAGCAGGTAATTGCCGGTTCCGATGCCGGTGTGGTTCTGGCAGCCATTGTCGGGTATTCGGGACTCAAACCGGTAATATCAGCCATAAAGGCCGGCAAAAAAATTGCCCTGGCAAACAAGGAAACACTGGTTGTCGCCGGTGAAATAATCAGCAGCCTGGTTGCAGAAACCGGAAGCTCAATAGTACCGGTCGATTCGGAGCATTCAGCTATCTTTCAGTGCCTTATGGGAGAAGATCGCGACAGTATTGAAAAAATAACACTTACTGCTTCGGGTGGTCCCTTCCTTAATATGTCATATGAGAAGCTTCAGAAAGTAACGCCTCAGGATGCTCTCAGGCATCCGAACTGGAATATGGGCGACAAAGTCACGATCGATTCTGCAACAATGATGAATAAAGGACTTGAGATAATTGAAGCAAGGTGGCTTTTTAACCTTAAGCCCGAACAGATAAAAGTCACTATTCATCCTCAGTCTATAATCCATTCATTTGTCCATTTTAAAGACGGATCGGTAAAAGCACAGCTCGGGATACCGGATATGAGGATCCCCATACTTTTTGCCCTGAGCCATCCCCGCCGGTTTTCAACTGAACTTCCGCGACTTGATTTCAGGGAATATCCTGCTTTCACATTTGCTGAACCTGACCTCAAAAAATTCAGGAATCTCTTCCTTGCTTACAGGGCGCTTAATGAGGGAGGCAATATGCCCTGTATCCTCAATGCCGCAAACGAAACGGCAGTGAAGGCTTTTCTTGCCGGCAAAATAGGTTTTCTGCAAATGCCCGATGTAGTTGAATATGCTCTCGAAAAAAATTCATATATTGCGTCCCCAAATCTTGAGTCTCTTGAGTTATCTGACAGTCAGGCCAGGGAAACTGCAAATGATTTTATTAATAATCTTAAGTATAAAAAATGAAAGTCCTTATCCAAATACTTCAGTTTTTATTAAGTCTTTCAATCCTTGTGATCATTCATGAGCTGGGACATTTCATGTTTGCAAGGCTCTTTAAAACAAGGGTTGAAAAACTGTACCTTTTCTTCGACCCGTGGTTCTCTCTCTTTAAATATAAAAAAGGAGATACGGAATACGGTATCGGATGGCTGCCACTCGGCGGATATGCCAAGATATCGGGAATGATAGATGAATCGCTCGATACAGAACAGCTTAAGCAGCCGCCTCAGCCATGGGAATTCAGATCCAAAACATCAGGGCAGCGCCTCCTGATAATGTCAGGAGGTGTTTTATTCAATTTTATCCTTGCAATGCTTATTTATGTTTCTGTGCTTTTCATATGGGGAGAAACGTACCTTCCCACATCCAACGTGAAATATGGGATTGTTACAGACTCGACCGGTCATGCATTGGGCCTCATGGACGGAGATAAGATACTTACGGTTGATAACAAGTATATTGATAATTTCTACTCTATAACTTCAGATATAGTCCTTAATGACCGTAAAACGATCCAGGTCGAACGCGACGGACAGGTTGTGAATCTTAATATCACTCTCGATTATATCAAAGGAGTCCTGAAAAGAAGAGGGCAGATTGAACCAAGGGCTACATTCGGCCCATATGTGATTACCACATTCGGAAAAAAATCGCCTGCCAAAGTTTGGCAGGCGATTTTTTTC
>CAYNGW010000236.1:0-3166 GCA_964396955.1 uncultured Rikenellaceae bacterium
TAAAGTAAAAGTGGGTGGAGATTTTGCACTTCAGCTGCAATTTCTGAAACACCATTCCGATAGTGAACTGATACCTCTTGGAACGGGAGTGAACCTTCCAACCGCAAATTTCAATATAAATGCAACTATTGCAGATGGTATAGCAGTAAATCTTACTACTTACCTTTCTTCACGTCACCATGTTGAAGCATGGGTAAAAGACGGGTATCTGCTTATTGATAAGCTCCCATTTATTAAATCCGGCATAATAACGAACGCGATGGATTACATGACTTTTAAAGTCGGAGTAATGGAACTTAATTACGGAGATGCTCATTTTCGCAGGTCCGATAACGGACATGTAATAAATAATATGTTCGTCGGCAATTATATTATGGATGCTTTCACTACGGCTCCGGGATTTGAAGCTCTGTATCGTAATAAAGGGATACTGCTGATGGGAGCCGTGACCACAGGTACATTAAACCCCTCCCTGGTAGGATATAACGCCTCAACACAGGTTTACACACCATATTACATCGGCAGGGAGCTTGCATTTTATTGGAAAGCCGGCTATGACAGTCAGATTCTTGATGATCTCCGGGTCAGGGCAACCCTGTCGGGGTATCATGCTGCAAATAACCATTTTGGCTCGTTGTATCAGGGAGACAGAACCGGATCGCGCTATTACCTCGTGATGAAACTGGCAACGAATAATGCAGTTGATGTGGATCCGTCAAGCAGTCATCTGACCGGCAACTGGGGTCCGGGTTTTACAGATAAGGATAACTCTTTTATGTTCAACCTGTTTGGTAAATATAAAATAATAGAATTATTCGGAATTATCGAGATTGTTAAAGGGACCTCCCCATTCAGCGGCACCAGCTTTACATATAATCAGTATGCTCTGGAAACTTTTCTCAGGTTCGGAAAAGAAGAAGAGTTCTTCGGGGGCGCCAGGTATAATTATACAAAAAACAATGCTGATGATTCGGTTGACCGTTTACAGTTTGGTCTTGGATGGTTCCTCACTCCGAATATCCTGATCAAAGGTGAATATGTGGATCAGAATTACCATGGTTTTGTCAATTACGGAGACAATGCCGGATTCAACGGATTAATGATAGAATCAACAATTTCATTCTGAGAAAATTACATGATCCCGGCTTTGATCTATGACCGCTATGTAAATGAAAAAACTATTGCTGATATTGACTCTTGGCTTAATCATGCTGACAGGTTTCAGTCCGGATGATGATATGAAACCGGGAGAAGCAGACAGCCCCTCAGGATTTATTGATATAACTGTTTCATCAAATATCGATAAGCAGTTTTTTCAATACAACCTTATGCAGAAGTGCTTGTCAGTCAGTGAAGAGACAGAAACGGGAAAAGCCGGCATATTCCGCATCATTATCCCTGTAAAAGAGTTTGAATGCTTCAACAGGTCGGCCTATGATGATTTTGTGACATTGCTGAAGGCTGAGCAATACCCGTTTCTTGAAATTAATATACTGCGATACCCGGGCATTAAATACGATATTGGCGAGACGGTGATATTGAAAGGAGTCTCCATAACAGCAGCCGGTGTGTCAAACAGGTATGACATAAATTGTACAATTGAGAAAGCTGATAATAAAAATCAATTGCTTAACGGGGCGATAAGAATAAGACTTACGGATTTTGCCATAGTCCCTCCGGTTAAACTACTTGGTCTCATAAAAGTAAAAGACGAGGTAATTATTAATTTTGAGTTTTGCCTGGAATAAGCTTTGTATTAGCTATGACCCATTGATAATAAGCCCGTCTTTTATCTGCAAAATACGGTCAGACATATTTGCCAGCTGTCTGTCATGTGTTACAATAACAATGGTTTGCCCGAAGGTATCACGGAGCCTGAAGAAAAGCTTGTGAAGTTCGTTTTTATTCTCTGAATCGAGATTCCCGGAGGGTTCATCAGCCAGAATGACCGAAGGATTGTTCACCAGAGCCCGTGCCACTGCGACACGCTGCTGTTCGCCACCGCTCAGTTCTGAAGGTTTATGCTCAAGCCTGTCGGAAAGGTTCAGAAATCCGAGCAGTTCAGCAGCTTTTGTCTCTGCATCAGCTTTGCTTTTACCGGCAATATAAGCAGGGATGCATACATTCTCGAGTGCGGTGAATTCAGGCAGAAGCTGGTGAAACTGAAAAACAAAGCCTATATTGCTGTTCCGGAAAGATGCCAGCGAACGTCCCTTCATACGGCTGATATCCGTTCCGTTGTAATAAATGGTTCCGTTGTCAGGCTTGTCAAGAGTGCCAATTATCTGAAGCAGCGTTGTTTTGCCGGCACCGCTTGCACCAACGATTGCCACGACTTCCTTCTCCCTGACCTCGATATCAATTCCTTTCAGGACTTTTAAATCACCGTATGATTTGGTTATACCTGTTGTCTTAATCATTATTTATATTATCGGTAATCTCGTTTACATCCTTCCGGATGTTGTCAGAAACATCATTTACATCTTTCCTGATGTTATCAGAAGCTTCATTTACATCTTTTTTGATGTTATCAGAAACTTCATTGATATCTTTCTGAATATTGCCTGATACTTCATTTACATCCCTGGTAATATTATCCGAAAAATCGGTGACGTCTTTACTGATCGTTTGTGATACATCATTAAAATCCTTCCTTATCTCCCTTGTACTGTCTTCAAATTCCCGCTTGATATCGTCAGTTGCTTTTTTAAACTCGCGCATACTCTTCCCGAATCCTTTTGCCAGATCCGGAAGCTTATCAGCTCCGAATAGAATAAGGACAACAATTATAATTACAAATATCTCCTGGCCACTCATATTTCCCCTGTGTATCCTTTAAATGCAAAATTAGGAAAAAATAGGGACGTTCCACGGAACGTCCCGGTAAAATAAGAAAGTAATATTTATCTTTTAAATATCAGGTTTTTATTCCTTTTTTTCTTGTTGTGTCATATACAAGTGAGCTTGCAATAAATATTGAGGAATAGGTTCCGACAATAATACCGATTATCATTGCAAAGAGGAATCCTCTGATTGTTTCTCCTCCGAAGAAGAACATCACGATAAGCACCAGGATTGATGTCATACCGGTATTCATCGTACGGCTCAGGGTATCATTCATTGCCAGGTTAATAACCTCATTAACAGGGCGTTTTCGGTGCAGAGG